>JAYQWI020000079.1:0-3225 GCA_035871815.2 Candidatus Parabeggiatoa communis | reverse complement strand
ATCACCTGATGACGCGACAAACTGTTTCAGAATCTTGTAACGATAATCTTCTTTTCCCCACAATTCACGCGCTTTTTTTATCAACGCTGGTTCAGTGGTTTCGTTCAATAACTTTTGTAAGTCATTGATATAGCTTTGAATATCATCATGTAAACTCATGATTTTCTCCTGTTAGTTTAGTACAACGGATTGACGGAATAAACGGATTTTGAAAACCTGCTAAGTTTCGGAATGCCTGAAATGACGCACATCACTTCCCATCTCCAATTAATACAAATCCAGCCCAATAGTAAGGATTACTAAAATCTTCACTGCCCGTCGCAATCATCGGTATTTGTAGTCGCTCACAGAGTTCTTCATCTGTCATCTGAGATAAATGGCGTTGTGCTTGTTGCAAGGCTTTGACTGGTGAAAGCCCCTCATTTAAGCCTTGATAGAAATCTTCTATCAGCAAACGGGAGGCATTATCATCGACGCGCCATAAGGTTGATAAAACGTTATGGGTACCGGCAAATAAAAAGCTGGAACTGAGTCCCATATACTCATCCGCGAGGGTGGGTTTTATCTGTGCCGTTTCGCAGGCACTCATCACGACTAAACGCGGATTATCCATGCGGATGCTGGTAAACATTTCTTTCGCGGCTAAGACACCATCCGCTAGTATCAATCCGGCTTGCGTCAAATCTTTATCAAAAAGTCCATGACAAGAAAAATGACTGTGTTGGATATTATTTAATATCGCCCGTACTGCTGATAAGTTTGCTTGTTGATGGGAGAGCAATTTATCTCTCTGCCCACGTAGATCATAGACAGTTTGACTTTCTTGTTCGGCACCGGCTAAATTTTGAGTTGGGTTAGCAATAATACAACCCTTCTCCTGTTGGGCTGAGGGACGCTCAGAAATGAGGCGTAATATTTGTAAAGAAGGTAAATAATGGATTGGATAACGCACCGTTAACGGTTCATCTTCTACATTCACTAAATGAATCGGCAATAAATGCCAAGACACATGGGGAATAAGGACGATATGAGCCGGCTTAACTTGGGCAATCAGTTTGGTGAAGGCTGGTTTTAAATGGCTATCTAACCAATGAATTATATCAGTCAGTTCGGTTTCTCTTATCTCCTGTAGAATTAAATTGGGTAAATCTTTACCTTCTTCGTCTTTGTCTTTTGCCATCTTATTTTTAAACGCTTCTACCCGTTCATTAACTTGTTGTGAAGATAAATCTATCTGCAAAGGTGTGGGTATGCCTTGGGCGGTGATGGCGTAAAGACGCAAAAAATCTGGCCCTTGCTCAAAGGCAATTACTAGGGTATCCGCCGGAATCAGCGCGATGACTTCTTCAACAGTTAGGGGGCGTGGCTGGATTGCTTCACCAAAGGCTGCATCTTGTTCAGTAATGGCACGGCGGACTTTATCCAGTTCTTGTTCTACGGCTTGTTGTTGTTGCCAAAGTTGCTCAGTTTGTTGTGGGGGACGTTCGATGCTACGGGTGGTTGGCGTGAAAAAGCGCGTTGTACTATCGCCAGCCATGCCAGTTGGGGTTGAAGTACCTAGTTGATTGACGAGTGAGCGTAGTTTTGCCCTGCGTTCGCGGTATTGGGTGCGTAAGTTTTCGTCAACATGGGAACCCGGCTCGGCGCGTTCACGGAGCATTTGTTCAACTAATACCCTTGATTTGCTCCGTTCTAGGATGAGGTAAGCTTGTTCGGGTTGGTTGAGTTCAAGGGCTAATTCTGTAGCTAAGTGAAAAGAAGCAAGGTTTTGTTCTATCTGAACATTTTTGGCTGTGTCAGAAATACGGTTTAATAGTGTATCTAACCAATCTAAGCCTTGTTGTGCCAATTTAAAAGCAAGAGGTTTGTCAGGACCTTTGGGGCGTTGGGGGTTGCGATGCCAGTTGGCAATGACTCGCATCATCTTGATGGTATCTCGAAATAATTGCCCTTCTGTTTGTAGTGTTTGCAGTAGGATAAGTGAAGTGTGATAGTTGATTTCGGTGGCAGGATAATCGCCAATATCTTTAAAAACAGTCCCTAAATTATAGTGTGTTCTGGCTAAGTCAGAGCGTAATTCTACTTGTCCTTTAGCAATTAAGCGATTATATTCCTCAATGCAAGCCTTTAAAGTACGACGAGCCAATGGCAAATTACCAATGGCACGAAGACACACCCCTAAGTTCATGCGTGTGTATGCTTTTTGGTGTCGTAATTCATATTGGCCCTCGGCAATCAAATGATCATATTCTATAAGGCAAATTTCTAAAGTACGACGAGCTAATGACAAGTAACCTTGCTCCAAAAGATTAATACCATAGTTTATATATGTGTATGCTAAAATAGGCCGAAGCTTGTCTTGACCCTCTGCAAGCAAATGGTCAAATTCCTCAAAACAGGTGTCATAAGCACAATTGGCAGTTTGAAAGTCACCAAGAGAATGAAGACAATCCCCATAGTTCATGCGAGTTAATGCTAGATGAAGGTACAACTCGTCTCGACCCTCGATAATCAAGCGATTAAACTCTTTATTGTAGATGTCAAAAATGCTACGGTAAGCAGTGGGGAGATGGTCAATTAAGGAGGAAAAAAACTGCAATCCATCGTAGGCAGTGGGAAGGTTGCCGAGTAAATAAAGAAACAGCGATTTGTCTTCTAGGCACTCTGCAATCAGGTGATTATACTCCTCAAGACAAGTCTCATAAGTGCTACGGGCGACAAGAAAATCTCCGAGAGAATGAAAACATCTCCCATAATTTGTGTGCGTTAATGTCCGTATAAGTCGTAACTCTTTTTGGCCATCATCAATTAAACGATCATACTCTTTAAGGCAAATTTCATAAGTACTACGGGCAGCATGAAAGTCGCCAATGGAATAAAGGCTATTTCCATAATACATACGCGCTAATGCCCGCTCTGAATAGCACTTGTTTTGACCAAATAAATCAAATTTAAGCTCTTTTTTGTCTTCAGTAATTAAGAGAGCATATTCCGTAAGGCAAGTTTCTAAAGTACTACGAGCTAGCGGTAATTCACCAAGATTCCAAAGACAAATACCATAGTTCATACGTGTGTATGCTAAAATAGGTAGTAATTCGTTTTGGCCCTTAGTAATCAAGCGATCATATTCACTTAAACAAGCAGCAAAAGTATCACGGGCTTTACGAAGTTCACCTTGATTATAGAGATTAACCCCTTTTGATAATTCATTTACTGCTGTCAATG
>JAYQWI020000078.1:0-26944 GCA_035871815.2 Candidatus Parabeggiatoa communis | reverse complement strand
TTTGAACTATTAGCCACTGATGGCCTTGCCCGGTGTGGGTATTTATCTTTAGCACACGGTATTGTCAAAACACCGGCCTTTATGCCGGTAGGCACTTATGGCACTGTGAAAGCGATGAGGCCTGAACAAGTTGATAACACGGGTGCCGATATCATTTTGGGGAATACTTTTCATTTAATGTTGCGTCCAGGCACTGCGGTAATCGCCGCTCATGACAGTTTGCATCGTTTTATGAATTGGCACAAGCCCATTCTCACCGATTCAGGTGGCTTTCAAGTCTTCAGTTTGGGCGATATGCGTAAGATAACTGAACAAGGCGTGACGTTTCGTTCTCCGATAGATGGTGCAAAAGTCTTCCTCGGCCCTGAAGAATCTATGGCCGTGCAGCGGGCCTTAGGCGCTGATATTGTCATGATATTTGATGAATGTACCCCTTATCCCGCGACAGAACAGCAAGTCCTTGATTCTATGACATTATCTTTACGATGGGCTGCGCGTTCCAAAGTCGCTCATGGTGATAATCCTGCCGCTTTATTTGGTATTGTGCAAGGGGGCATGTATGAACATTTGCGGCAAGCCTCATTAGCGGGCTTAATCGATATCGGTTTTGATGGCTATGCCATTGGGGGGTTATCAGTGGGCGAGCCTAAAGAAGACATGCAGCGTATTTTGGCAGCAATTGCGCCAAAATTGCCCTTTAATAAACCGCGTTATCTCATGGGCGTAGGCACCCCCGAAGATATTATTGGAGCAGTGCGCTGTGGTATTGATATGTTTGATTGTGTGATGCCGACACGTAATGCACGTAATGGGCATTTATTTACGAGTGAAGGCGTGGTACGGATTCGTCAAAGTCAATATAAAAACGATATCCAGCCTTTAGATCCAAATTGTGATTGTTATACTTGTCAAAATTACACGCGCGCTTATTTGCATCATTTGGATAAGGCGCGAGAGATATTGGGTGCCCATTTGAATACCGTGCATAATTTGCACTACTATCAACATTTAATGAAGGCATTACGTTTGGCGATTACAGAGCAACGGTTAACCCATTTTAGGCTTAATGGTTAATAGATGAGTTAAGTAGGCACATTTTTTGCCTGATACTTGTGCTTTTATAAGTCGTATTTGCAAAACGCCTGAAAGCTATTCGCAATTTGCGAATAGCCCTACTTTTTTCGTTATACGATGATAATGACGAATAACGAAATACCTTGAAATTTCAGTCCCCTGAAGTACAACGGATTAACTTTATCCCCCGGATGATATACGGAATGTACTTGAAAAGAGTGAAAATCATTGTGAAGAGTTTGGACTAAACAGTCTCTTTATTATTAATTAGATTTTCAATCCTTTCTATTAAGCGGATAAAAAATCCGGGGCTCAACTCAATCCCTCGTACTGAATATCAAACTGTGAGGGTTTAAGCCATGCTCTTAAAATCAGCGCCAATATCAGCACAAGAAATAGAAACGACACTGGCATCGAAAAGTCAAAAAATCAGTATCAGAAGAGTGCTGCCCAAATCGGTTATTGTGTCATTACATAAAGAGCGATTTGTAGAAGCGGCGAGGCTTTCTGCCGCCCACAAAGCGATACAAACCTATACCACAGCACCGATGGTGCCACGCGACAAACGAGACTTATTGAAAGTGCTTTTCAGTGTCAATAGTCTCTCTGCGGAAGCGATGGCAGACATTGCTCAGGAAACGGGCTTAGCTGAGAACAACATTAAGGCATTAAATACGCTGTTGCCGCAAAACATTAAAAAACAAATGGCTTCGACAATGGAAAAACTCCTGATGTTTGGGCAAGCGACTTCACGGGAGTTACCTGGATTGTCTTTAGCCCATGCACAAAAGATGGTTGTTGAAGATATCCGGGAACGGGAACCCAAAATCAACGAAGAAATCCAATATATTTTTGACGCGATACGTGATGAAAAAATGATTCAAGTGGGCATTATGCTGGATGTGATCACATCAAACGGCTTCCCATTTTGTCTCTTAAACCAAATACAATATACGGTTTCTGGCCTATTAGATTACCACAAATTTATTGAATGTTATGTGTTGTTCTATGCGAAAAAAGAGTTTGACGAAAACAAACAGTTATCAAGCATAGCGGTTTGGGCACAATTATTTCCGGTTAATCCGAAAGACTTTGATAAACTGCCAGAAAAGCAGATCGCTTCTGAAGTCAAACAGGTGAGATATCCTAATGGATTTGCTGCCTTCCAATTTGCGAATACAGCGATTCAAGTGGAACTCTCCAGCTTACAAGAAGAACGCTTTTTGCTGGATGCGAAACCGAAAAAGCAATTGATAGCCGAAATGAAACACTTTGTGAGAACGATGACGGCCCCTGGTAAAAAGAAAGCGGGCATTGCCCTTCATGTCACTTTTGCTCACTGTCCTGATAAACAGATAGAACTCAAGGATCAAAGTCTTTGGGTGTAAAATATAAAGGTTAATGATGGGAATAAACGAATAAAACATTAGACTTGTTCCTTAATAAACTAAGTCCTTGATTTTTAATATCGTTGTATACTTCTGACGTTCAGATTATTGGTATTGGGCAACCTTCGGTCTTGCGCCCTACGGGCTTCGTTGTAGGGGCAACCCTTGTGGTTGCCCCTTTGAAAAATCCGAACCGAAGGTCAGCGAAGCTAAAACTTGAGCGTTTGGAGTATATCTCATATCTTCTATGACTTACGTTTATTTAAGGGCAAGTCTATTACTCATTAACCATTAAGTCGCCGTAGCGAGTTTCGTTTTTCTAGGCGCATGAGGAGTCTTGCTGGCTGCGGCGGCATCTCGTACTACCCGTTCTAATTCTTGCAGGTAGGCTAAAAATCTTTCCCTTCCTGTCTCGGTGAGACTGCACTGCGTTTGTGGCCGTTTGCCATTAAAGCTTTTTTCCACTTCTATTAACCCTTCTTCTTCTAATACGTTGATATGACGGCTTAAATTGCCGTCGGTCAATGAACACAGTTGTTTGAGATCACTGAAGCGTAATCCGCTTGGGCGCGTGAGTAATGAGGTTAATATGCTTAAACGCGCTTTTTCGTGCATGATGCGTTCTATGCCTTGATAAGCATATCGCCCTTTTTGCCCTTCTCTTTTTTTAGCCATGTTTGCTCTCCAAATCCCGGTATATGATTGTTGCGGCTATTAATTGCCCTAGCCCAAATACGATGCCCATGCCCCAAGGGTGTAGACTGTGATGTGTGGGCACCTGCATGAACAGTATGGCTGAGGCGCTGAGGTAGTAAACTCCTAACCAATATGTCTTTTTGGGAAAGTAAGGTTGACAGGCAAAAGTGCCTAATGAAAATATGAGGGCCCATAAGCCAGGTAGCCAATATAAAATCTCCCCTTGAATGGGGTACATGAAGCCTGTTACCAATGCACCGGCTATCAGTGTGGGACTAAATTGCTTTAAGACATGCCGAGCCTTTTGTCGTTCTATATCTGTTTTACGAGACTGGTAGTCGTAAATTATAAATACACAGATGTATAAGATATTGAGGGTGGCGATAAGGCTCCAATAGAGTACAAATGCGGGTGGATCATTGGCGGCTATCCAATAGGGCTGTATCAGGGCGGCAAGGAATGCGCTTATGCCTGTGAGGGCTACGGGTATGGTGCGAAATCCACGGTAAAATTCGGTTTTGGTCATCTGTGCGTGGATTTCATTAAGTTGAATAATCGCTTTTTGTAATTCCATGGTTTTGATAATGATGGGTTGATGAGCTATCAATGGGCGAACACAGAGGTTCGCCCCTATGCTTTATTTTTAAAGACGCTCGTGCGGTAAAAATCTTAAACAAAAAATGAGGGTTTGAACAAGTCTAAAAACCTGATAGAACGCTGATTAATATTAATGATGTTCAAGGTTCTCCGCCTCCTGTGAGTTCTTGATCCGCGATGAGGGGGGTTAGGGTTAGGTTCAAATCGCCTACCCGTATTTGCTATTCTTGAGGATAGGTACAATCAGTATGGGGACTTGTCCATTTACCTAATGGGGTAATGTTAACTTGATCAGGCTGCCTGTAAAAGAGGGAGTTGGGCTTATGGATAACTTGTGGCCAGAAATAAACTGATCAGGAGTGGTTTGATAATCGAAAAGGTTTGCTTCAGGCTTTTTTTAATAGTTAATGGTTAATGGTTAATGGTTTAAGTCTCGAACTTTTTACTTTTTAAATAATAATTTGCCTGAAATCAATAATTATATATAATTTACAATTCAATCAAATGAATTTGTTTTTATAGGGCGACTTCGCCCGTCATTTTAGGGGTATTAACGTTCAAACAAGATTATAAAATTATATTAACCATTAAATATTAAACCATTAACCATTAACCATTAATCATTAACCATTAACGACATTAACCATTAACTAGGATGAAAACTCATAATGTTCTGATTGTTGATGACATTGAAATGAATCGAGACCGACTTTTTCAGTTAGTCTCTATGCTTGGACAGAACCCTATTCTGGCAGAAGGGGGACTCGTGGCCTTGGAAAAACTTAAAAAACAGCCGATTGATTTGGTGTTGCTTGACATTATGATGCCAGAAATAGACGGATACGAAGTATTGAGTCATATCAAAGATGATGCCGGCTTGCGCCATATTCCCGTCATTATGATCACTGCTCTTGATGACACTGAAAGTGCTGTCCATTGTATCAATATGGGGGCGGATGACTATTTAACGAAACCCTTTAATCGCGTCTTACTGAAAGCGAGAATAACGGCTTGCTTAGAAAGGAAGGAACTGCGTGATAAAGAAGATGAGTATCGTCGTCAGATTGAAGAGTATAATATGAGGCTGGAGGAAATGATCCGTGAGCAAACCCAAGAACTCTCTGCGGTTAATGAAAGACTCAGAATGCTGGATAAGGCGAAAGGCGACGCGCTGAAATTGATTTATTATGATTTTCACAATTCATTGCGTGGTTTGTTCAAGAAGGTTGTTAGGGGTGGTAGGGAGGAGACTAACGATCTGCTTGAAACGGTTAAGCAATCTTTTCATTTGACGCAAATTGATCCCTCAACAATTATGTTTACCTTTGAGCTCAATGCCGTCCGTTCTATTTTAGAATTGGCTATTGAACGCACCCGTGGGTTTGCCCAATCTCGCCATGTGTTAATTGGCCCGATACCAGATTGTGGGGGACAACTCTTAGATGATAATCCATTAGATACCATTGTCAGCCCTGAGTTTGGAGATGAATTGGGAAGAGATTTTTCTTTCTCCTCAATGATCAGTTGGCAGGTTGTGACGGATGATGAGCAAAGTGCCGAACAAAAAGAACTTTGTGCCAATGCTTTAGCAGAACTGCTTAAGACGGCGATTAAATATTCGCGTTATGACAGTACTGTGGAGTTGTCATGTGAACCGTTTGAAAACGAGGTTTCTGTGAGTATCCATGCCACAGGTAGAATTATTCCAGAAAAAGAACTCAGTCAATTTTTTGAAACCCTTTCAGACAAGGGTAAAGTGATTGAAGGCCGACATCCTGGCTTAGGGCCTTCAACGGCTCAAAACATTTTTACGCTATTAGGTGGTTCCGTCATCGTGAAAAATAGAGCTACCACGGGTATATCCTTTGTGGTGACTTTGAAACGTGAAAATTTTAAAAGTACCTGATGCTTTGGTGATGAGTTATGATGTTGTTGAGGTAAAAGTTCCTTTTTGGGTCATCTTCTCAATAGCTTCGCGCATTTTTTGTGGTGTTTTTTGAGAAAACTTTCTTCCCGTTTTTGATTTGCCGACTTCTCGCCCAGCCGAAGGCTTTATGGATTAAATTTCACCCTAACAGGCGCACGCAAAAACTTTTGCCTGAAACACAAGTTTTTGCGTGGAATTAATCATTTGATCATTGATAATTGTTCTTGCTTCGATGAATACGAACCACATCTTCCAGTCGCCGAAGATGCCGCATGATAGCGGCTAATTGAATACGATTTCGCACCGAAATACAAAACTTAAGTGTACTATGCCCCCCATCACTGTTTTCATTAGACACTTCTTCTATATTACAACCCATATTGGCGAGAGCAGTGGTGATATGGGCTAGAACGCCCCGTTTATCACGCACTTCAACACCAATCTCAACTAAAAACTCTCCTTCAATCCCATATTCCCATTCCACAGCTTGTAACATTTCCGATTTATTACGATGTTTAGGCACATATTTACAAGTTGCTGTATGAATGATAATGCCTCTACCCGTATTGAGAAAGCCAACAATTTCATCCCCTGGAATAGGCCTACAACAACGTGCAAAATTAACTAAAAGTCCTTCAGTCCCTTTTATAATTAAAGGTTTAGGTTTATTATTCGCTGTTGTTTCTGTCTTAATGGCGGTGTCTGTTGTCGGATCAAATTGACGTGCAATAATCAATGCCATACGGTTGCCTAAACCAATGTCGTGCAGTAACGTCTCTAAACTATCAACTTGAAAACTTTTAATTAACGGTGTACGTTGCTCGTCACCCAGTTTGTCTACAGATAAAGCATAAGTGGCTAATTCTTTATCCAGCATACGTTTACCCAAAAGAACCGCTTCGTCATATTGGAGATTTTTTAAAAAATGCCGAATGTAGCTACGAGCACGCGCACTGACGGCAAAATTTAACCAACGAGGATTAGGCCGTGCCCAAGCTGCGGTCAAGACTTCCACGGTTTGACCACTGACTAAAGGGGTGGAAAGGGAAGCATATTGATTGTCAATTTTCACCGCAATGCACTGATTACCAACATCGCTGTGTATCGCGTAAGCAAAATCAATGGGCGTTGCCTCTTTGGGTAATTGCATGATTTTTCCATGAGGCGTAAAAACATACACTTCTTCGGGAAACAAATCCGTTTTAACATGTTCTAAAAATTCGAGAGAATCGCTACTCTTTTGCATTTCCAACAGTTCGCGTAGCCATTTGTTGGCACGTTGACAAGACGGGTGGTAACAAGGCTCATGTTCGTGATTGAGTGACTTGTCAAAATGATCGAGTCCATAAGCAGTGATGCCGCTTTCTGACAATTCGTGCATCTCAGTGGTACGGATTTGAATTTCAAGCAATAAGTTATAAGGGCTAAATAAGACGGTATGTAGAGATTGATATCCATTGATTTTAGGAATAGCGATATAATCATTAAAACGATCGCATTTTGGTTTATAGAGACTGTGTACCGCGCCAAGC
This sequence comes from Candidatus Parabeggiatoa communis, assembly GCA_035871815.2. Classification (GTDB taxonomy): domain Bacteria; phylum Pseudomonadota; class Gammaproteobacteria; order Beggiatoales; family Beggiatoaceae; genus Parabeggiatoa; species Parabeggiatoa communis. The sequence continues at coordinate 19,730 of JAYQWI020000078.1, read as the reverse complement.
GTACGATAACAAGTCTCTATGGTATCAACAATAATGCGTAATGCACAAACATTAGTGACTTGAGAAAATGTTTTTCTTTTGTCAACTGAGGTTGCCTTCTTTTTTTCCCGCATTTTGTAATAAATGCTGTAGGAATGCCTATTGCGTAACTGGACTTGTGCTTGGATAGAACGCTTGACAAGAGATTTTTCGATAGTCTGTTGAATGTCTTTGGAAATGGCGGTACGTTTTTTAGACACTTTTTGCATCCGTTGCACCAAGACTTGATAGCGTTTAGGATAGAGTGCCGCAAAGCTCAGTTCTTCCAATTCGATACGCATAGCATTCATCCCTAAGCGGTGAGCAATCGGTGCATAAATGTCTAAGGTTTCGCGAGCAATACGTCGCCGTGATGCCGGCTTCATCGCGTCTAAGGTTCGTAGATTATGAAGGCGGTCAGCGAGTTTAACAATGATCACACGAATATCGCGGTTCATCGCCAGTAACATTTTACGAAAACTAGCTGCCTGGGCTTGTTCACGGGTTTCAAAGTGTACGGAGGACAGTTTGCTGACCCCATCAACTAACTCAGCAACCTGTTCACCAAACTCGCTCACTAAATTGTCCTTAGTGATTCCGGTATCTTCAATGACATCATGTAGGAGCGCGGCGCACAGGGTTTGAGTATCCATGTGCATTTGACCTAAAATATAGGTAGCCGCTAGGGGATGAAAAATATAAGGTTCACCAGACTTCCGCTTTTGCCCATCGTGGGCCTCTGCACTAAATAAATAGGCGCGATAAACCTCCTTAACTTGCGTAGCCTCAAGATAAGTTTCAATCAAATGACATAATTCACTGACCAGTAATAGGCGAGGGGGCACTTCTAGCTGAGCGTACATAATGTGTGTTAGATCGAAATTTTGTAGTTAAATATAAAAATAGATAGATAGCTATAAATCTGTAGATGGGAACGATCAACCCATTACCCCCTCGCCTGAGCTCAGGGTTCACGAAGCTCGACCCCATTTTTTTACGTTGAAAGGCTAAGCACTGTTAAATTACTCTATTTTTAACCCAATTTATAATTTATAGGTAGGGTAAACAGTGAGTTTCTCAAAATTATCCAGAGTAATTTTGCCCTCCGCGATTTCTCGCAATGCCAGCACGGTTGGTTTATCGTTTTCCATCGGCACTAAAGGTGCTGCACCCATTGCCAATTGACGGGCGCGTTTGCTCGCGAGCAGGACAAGTTCAAAACGATTACCAATACGATTCAAACAATCTTCAACGGTAAGACGTGCCATTTATTTTTTCCTATTTATCAAGTTGTGGGGCAACGTTGTTGCCCTGTTTGAAGTTATCAGTTATCAAAACAGTGCGTTATGTTCAAGGCTAACAGATTATTGAACAAACTATATCTTGACTTTATCAAAATCAAAATGTTAATTTACAAACGGGCTAATATTAATTATTATTTTGCTATTGAGAACTTGCAAAACGCTGACCTGCAACTACAAATCAAAGACTTACATGGCATCACCTTCTCGTTTTCAGGCCTGAAAAGTTATTGTTTTATCGTTTAGGCTTAATCATTTTGCAAGAGGCTTTATTGACTATTATTTTATTTTTAAAACAAAATGCTAACATTGATGACAAGGCAATGTTTTGTGATTGCCTATTAAGTTTACTCAACAACTTAATAGAAGCCAATAGAGTCTCTTGCAAAACTCTTAAGCCTAAACTATAAAACAATGACTTACGAGTACCTGAGTGTGTAAGTTATTGATTTATTGTTGTTCAGCCGAGTTTTACAAATCCCTCAAGAGTCATTAAATTGTTGGGCAACCCCGCCCTACATGGTGGGCAACAACAAAGCCCACCCGACATGGAGAACACATCATTATGCCTTTTGATATCATTAATACCCCTAATGCTCCGCAAGCAATAGGAACCTATTCACAAGCTGTCAAAGTCAATAAGACAGTCTACTTGTCAGGGCAAATTCCTTTAGTGCCTGAAACCATGACACTGCATACCGGCGATATGGCGGCCCAAATTCATCAAGTTTTTCAGAATTTACGTGCGGTAGCGACTGCAGCGGGTTCCGACTTAAAGGATATTGTCAAATTGAATATTTTTTTGACTGACTTAACTCATTTTCCCTTAATCAATGAAATCATGGCGGAATATTTTCAAGCCCCTTACCCAGCACGAGCAGCAGTCGGTGTAGCAGCCCTGCCTAAAGGTGCCGCTGTGGAAATGGATGCCATTTTAGTGTTGTCTTAATAAGCCAAATCCTTGCCCCCTTTTTCAAAACGAAACTTTACCCATAACGGTGTGTTAATTGTGAACGGAAGTGTGTGTTGATTATGAATGACTGAAAACAATGATTTAAATTAAAGTGACTTTTTCATTTCAACGGCAGACTTCAATTCTAAACATTCAATATTTATCACCTTTATCAAGTTTTCAAAACGTGGCGCTTTGCCCCAGAATTTTTATTTTTGAATAACTGTCAAATCAAATACTTATAGAGTGTGCGGTGGCATTTATGCGTCGCCAATTTAGAAACGGATAGCTGGTAAGATATTTATCAATATAGATATTAGATTTGTGGGTAAAGTTTCCAAAAGGGAACCAACAGATTGATAATAACTGATAACTGATAACTGATAACTGATAACTGATAACTGTAAAATGACCACGCCTGTAACCACTCTACACGGTATCGGCAAACAAGTGGCCGAACAACTCGCACGTCTGGGCATACATACCCTCGAAGACATGCTATTTCATTTGCCATTGCGCTATGAAGATCACACGCAAATTAAGCCTTTAAACCAGTTAAAAGTGGGAGAAAGTGTATTGGTTGAAGGCACTATTCAATCTGCTGAAGTGAAATTTGGCAAGCGGCGATCCCTTGTTTGTATGCTTTCTGACGGTGCCGACACTGTCATGCTGCGATTTTTTCACTTTTACCCTTCACAACGGGAAAAATTAAAACCCGGTGCCCGCCTACGCTGCTTTGGTGAAGTACGTCAAGGTTATCAGAATTTGGAATTAATGCATCCTCAGTATGAATGTTTGGATTATTTTGACTCTACCCCTTTATTAGAAGATCATCTTACTCCGATATATCCCAGTAATAGTCATTTAACTCAAACCGTTTTTTATTCTCTTATTGACCAAATTTTTCAAAAACAAGAGATTATTGATTACCTACCCGAAACGGTACGAGAACAATTTAACTTATTGCCGATAAAAGAGGCTTTGCAGATTTTACATCAGCCTCCACCCGATGTGTCTATCAAGGCCTTACGAGATGGCAAACATCCTGCGCTGCGACGGTTGGTTTTTGAAGAATTACTGGCCCATCATCTCAGTTTCCATACCTTAAAAATCCAGGCCCGTCGTCAAACTGCCCCTAACTTGGACAATGCCGGGCAATTAACCCAAACCTTGTTAGCACAATTACCCTTTAAACTCACAGAAGCGCAACAACGGGTTTCACAAGAAATTGCGGCAGATTTACGCGCAAGGCATCCCATGCATCGCCTTTTACAAGGCGATGTCGGTTCAGGCAAAACCATTGTGGCCGCCCTCAGTGCTTTACAAGCCATTGAATCCGGCTATCAAGTTGCCGTGATGGCACCTACCGAATTACTCTCTGAACAACACCAGCGTACCTTTTCGCAATGGTTAGAACCCTTAGCACTTCAAATCGCTTGGTTGACAGGTAGTTTAACCAAGAAAAAGCGTGAACAAGCACTAGAAAAAATGGCTTCTGGCGAAGCGCAATTAATCATCGGCACCCATGCGCTATTTCAAAAAGACGTTGAATTTGCCAAATTAGGGCTCGTCATTGTCGATGAACAACACCGTTTTGGCGTACATCAACGTTTAGCCTTGCGTAACAAAGGCACTCAAGATGGGCTTTATCCCCATCAATTGATCATGACGGCCACGCCAATTCCGCGCACTTTAGCCATGACGGCTTACGCTGATTTAGACACTTCCATCATTGACGAATTGCCACCTGGACGTACTCCCGTCAACACTGTCATTATCCCCAATACACGGCGTGATGAAGTCATCGCCCGTATTCAACAGGTTTGTCAACACGAAGGCCGCCAAGCCTATTGGGTTTGTACTTTAATAGAAGAATCCGAAACCAAGCAATTTCAGGCTGCTACCGAGACAGCCGAACAATTGCAAAACGCTTTACCAAACCTCCAGATTGGGCTAATACATGGGCGCATAAAAGCGAAAGAAAAAGAACAGATTATGGCCCAATTTCAGGCCCAAGAACTGGATTTATTAGTGGCAACCACAGTGATAGAAGTGGGTGTTGATGTCCCTAACGCCAGTTTAATGATCATTGAAAACCCAGAACGGCTAGGCTTAGCACAACTTCATCAATTACGAGGGCGCGTTGGCAGAGGGGCATTGCAAAGCTACTGCGTCTTGCTCTACCAACCTCCCTTAAACGACATCACCAAATCACGCCTCGCCACGATCCGCGACAATCACGACGGCTTTATCATAGCCCAACGCGACTTAGAAATCCGCGGCCCTGGAGAAGTTTTAGGCACACGTCAAAAAGGGGTACTCAATTTACGCATTGCTGACTTACAACGAGATAAAGCATTATTGCTAGACGAGATTCTGGAAGCGGGCAAAATATTATCTAAACAATATCCAGAACAATGTCAATTATTGATACAACGATGGATAAAAGAAGGCATACATTACAGTGAGGTGTAGAGACGCGATGCTTCGCGTCTCTATAGAAAATCAGGCATTACAGTGAGGTGTAGAGACGCGATGCTTCGCGTCTCTAATAAAATCAGGCATTACAGGGAGGTGTAAATATAGAGACGCGAAAGATAGAGACGCGAAGCATCGCGTCTCTACGAAAAACGGAGGGATGTGTAGATATAGAGACGCGAAAGATAGAGACGCGAAAGATAGAGACGCGAAGCATCGCGTCTCTACGAAAAACGGTCAACTTTCGTTGACTTAATGCATAAGCGGTTTAAGTTGCCTTCATCCCTCAAAAAAACAAAATAAAAATAACTTTTCACGCAAAAGACAGTGTGGGAAACTGCTTTTTGTTGCCCAATCTCAATATAAATATTGAACACCAATCAAGATTGAACGCCAATCACAGATAAATCTTGAACGCCAATCGTTAAAATTCGTATCTTAGTCATTCGTTGTACTGGCTAAGGCGTAAGATTTCAATAAATTCTTTTAAAATCTGTTCAAGATTATCAAGATCAAAATCTTCGGCTGATTCCTGCAACTTTTCAGCATAGTGAATCAATCCTGGCAGGTTATATTTTGAGGCCTGTTGTATCAGTGTATCGACAAACTCTTCAATGCTATCCGTTTCCATCATGCCATCTTGTATCTCTTCCCAGAGTGGCGTGATGTCTTGTTTTAATTGCTCGCTCAATTCGGAAGGAATGGCCATTTTTTCCAAGGAAAGCGTTGCAGACGCTTGATTTTTTTGAGTGTTGCGTTTTGACTCTTCAGTTTCACTGGGTGCTGTCTTGGTATACTTTAAATACTGTGATAATGTGCTAAACAGGGCTGGTATTTTGAGAGGTTTGGATAGGTAGTTGTCAAAGCCATAAGTTATGAGCTTGGATTGCTTATTCAATTCGACAGAAGCGGTTAAAGCGATAATCGGTATAGCTTGGGTATTGGGATTCTTTTTGAGTATTTCGGTGGTTTCATAACCATTCATGCCGGGCATTCTTATATCCATTAAAATGAGATCAGGTTGATATTCCTGTACCATCAACAGGGCGTTTTGCCCCTCTTCAGCTTCTATCACGTCCAAATTGACTTGGGATAGCAATTCTTGGATTAAGGTGCGATTGGATTCAATATCATCGACAACCAGTACAAGAGCTTTTTCAAACTGGATTTGATTGATATCAAAGCTGTTTTCAATTGGAACGGTTGCTTCGGTGTTCAGTATTGAGACTTTGTGTAAAGTGATTTTAAAAACGCTGCCTTGGCCAATTTGGCTTGAAACAGAAATTTGACCATTCATCATTTCTACCAATCGTTTACTAATGGCTAAGCCTAAGCCGGTGCCGCCAAATTGTCGAGTACTTTGACCTTCTTGTTGTCGGAACGATTCAAAAATAACCTCCTGTTGGTTCTCAGGAACACCAATACCTGTATCAGTTACAGAGATGATTAACTCAATTTCGTCATCAATTCGCTCCCTTGAGGGGTAAGCACTCAGTTTAATGTAGCCCTGTTTCGTAAACTTGATCGCATTACCGATCAAATTGAGCAACACTTGTCGCAAGCGGGTTTCATCTAAGAGCAAGGTTTTTGGTAGGTGTTCATCAATGTTAATAATTAATTCTAAGTTTTTATCCGCAATATTGACGGCAAAAATCTGTTTCAATTCTTCAAAAATGAGATAAAGATTGATCGCTTCATACTGAATATCTAGTCGCCCAGCTTCAATTTTGGAGAGATCAAGTATGTCATTGATCAGGGTAAGTAGACTTTTGCCGGCTGTTTGAATCGAGTCCAAATAACTGGTTTGCTTTTTATCGCTGATTAAGCTAGATAACAGGTTGCTGAAACCGATAACCGCATTGAGGGGTGTGCGTATTTCATGGCTCATGTTAGCGAGAAACTCGCTTTTAGCGCGATTAGCCGATTCAGCGGTTTCTTTGGCTTGTTGCAGTGCCAATAAGGTTTGTTGTAGCTTGGCTTCCACTCGTTCACGTTCAATCAATTGCAAACGCAGTTCGTTTTTTTCTTGACGTAAGGCTTGCTCAAAATAGGTTGATTCAGTGACATCGCTGGTGGTAAGCAATAAAGCAGCATCGACATAGTCGCAAGCATCAATTTGCAATTCAAAGTAGCGTTCTTGTTCATCGTCGTTTTGATGAAGAATTTGAGGTATGATAAGCGGTTGTTCTGCCCTTTGAATTAAGGCCTGCAATCTATCCTCATAGCCAATTAACATAGGAAAGATATCGGTGAGCGGTTGTCCGATTAAATCAGTTGAGACATCGTTTACCCATTGAGATAAGGCTGGATTGCGTTTGATAATGATTAAATCGTTATTAACCAGCGCATAGCCAATTTCCTGGAAGTCAGACATGGTATCAGTTATCAGTTATCAGTTATCAGTTATCAGTTATCAGTTATCAGTTATCAGTTAGTCTATGAATTCTCATTTGAGTTCAGCTTTGAAAAATTTCACACTGCCAAAAATGCATCGAAGATCACGGTTGAGATTTTGCGCCCTTGCTTAAGAAAATTGAAATCAATTTGACAGAATGAGGGGTAATGAGTATAAATATCAATAATATCAATTTGTTAATAACTGTTTATTGATAACTGATAACTGATAAACCTTCTTTAAAAAAACTTAGCCAGCAACGTAAACACAATAATACACCCTCCTGCGAACCAGCTAACGCTATCGGTTAAGGCAAACTCGACGGGATCATCTAACATCTGCCCACGGTGGGCTAAAAACCAAATACGGATAATCCAATACAACAAGATGGGACAAATCAGCCACAACATAAATGGCGAAGTGTAAAGCATACTGACTTTGTCACTGTCGATATACAACGAAAAAACTAAGATAGCTAGAAAGCCACTTGTTGGCCCCATACTGGCTACCATCTCTATATCACCCACCTCATAGCTACGATTTTTGACTGTCTTTTTATCAGACAATTGTAGCAACTCTACATAGCGTTTGAGAAAAGCTAAACTGATAAAAATAAACATGGAAAAAGCCAGTAACCATGAAGAAATTTCTACTGTTACTGCAATACCACCAGCTAATATGCGATGAGTATATAAACCGGCTAAAAGCAGAACATCCAGTATCAGTTTCTGCTTGAAATAAAACGAATAACTCATCGTCAGCAGTAGATATAAAGCCAGCATACCGGTAAAACCTGATGACAACCAGCCTAGTGATATTAAAAAACTTAAGCTTACTAAAGTCACAAATAACGCTAAGCCAGCTGGAATTGACAATAGTCCTGCGGCAAATGGGCGATACTGTTTCGTTGGGTGAGTGCGATCTGCGGCTAAATCCAATAAATCATTTAACACATACCCTGACGATGCGGCAAGACTGAAAGCAACAAAAGCGAATAATGCTTCCACCAACTGACTGATCTCCAATAGCTGATGAGCTAACAGCAGTGGCAAGAAGATCAAGACATTTTTCACCCACTGATGAGGGCGTAACGCTTTTAACCCAGTTTGCCATTTGGGTTTAGGCGCAGAAAACACATTGTCAGGTGGACATTGGCTTTGTTTAAGCAGATTCCGACTAGGTGCCACCAAAAAGGCCTCTTCGGCGGCTTGCAAAATGGGTAAATCTGCCTTGGAATCGCCTATATAACTATAGACACCAAAATGTTGTTTAAGGGCATCACGTTTAGTCGTGCTTTTCATATTCGTGTTTGCATCGCTAGCGAGAACAAAGTCAAACAGGTTTAAATGAGCAGCGACAGCTTGTGCAATTGTCTGATGAGCAGCCGTGGCTAATACCAAAAAACGCCCTTGCGTTTTTTCTTCACGTAAAAAAGTCAAGATGTTTTCGCGGTAGGGTAAAGTGGCTACCTCCAGCGTAACATGTTGGGCAATCTGATGTTTAAAATAAGCCTTGCCTTTTAGCAACCATAAGGGTAGTAAAAAACTAAGCCAGATATTTTGTCTTAATAAGACTAATAAACTTTCCCACAAGGAATCGGTTTTGATGAGTGTGCCATCTAAATCAACACATAAAGGGTTTTGGATTTTTAAGGTCATTTTGGATTGATTTTGGTCGTGCAGTGAGGAGTCATTAAGGGGGCAACCCTACGGATTGCCCCGAAGTTTCGGCCGTAGGGGCAATTCTTTGTGATTGCCTAATTCTTTATGCTTGCCCAATCCATTATTAAACGTTTAACGTTTGTTTGATAATCTATTGCCCTAATCGATATCACTGTTTTGATAACTGATTTCTGAAAAAGTTACTTCACAACCAAATTGTTCACTTCAGCAATGCCGTTATGATCAGGATAATTTAACGTCAAGACTTTTAAGGCATTATCCGATAAATCATTTAAGGCCATAATCTTGTAAGCTTTAGCCATAATGACTAAAGCCTCTGGTACGGCCGGTGTGCGCGAGTAGGCTTGCACCACTGTTTGAGCCCGATTGGCTGCGGCTAGATAAGCGGAACGTTTCATGTAAAATTTGGCGACATGTAATTCATGCTTAGCCAGTCGATTACGCAGATGAATCATGCGCTGTCTCGCATCTTGACTGTATTGACTGTTAGGAAAGCGCCTGATTAATTCAGCAAATTCTTGAAAAGCCCGCTTTGATGCTGTTGGATCACGTTGCGAGTGGTCAAGCGGTAAAAGGCGATCCAACATGCCTTGATCAAGTTCAAAATTAATCAAGCCTTTGAGGTAATAAACATAATCCACGTTTGAGTGGCGTGGATATAATTTAATAAACCTGTCGGCTGCGGCTAATGCTAATTCAGGCTCCTCGTATTTGTAGTGTGCATAAATGATATCCAGTTGTGCTTGTTGGGCATATTTTCCAAACGGATATCGTCCTTCTAGTATTTCATAATATTTGATAGCCGTTTTATAATCGCCGACATCCAGTGCATCTTTTGCTTCTTGATAAAGCACTTCAACAGGCCAGTTGTCGGTTATCGGCTCACTTCCGCAGCCAGATAAAATCGTTAAGGTGTATAATGCGACAAACAGTAAAATCGGTTTCATTAAGAACCTCTCAATATTGAGTTATTTTGATAAATCCAAATTCTCAACCTTTTTCAAAGGCTTAAACAAGGAAGAAGGGATTGAATGTGAATTCGAGGTTGAAGTTTTTCGGCGGAAAACTTGAACCTCGAAAGCCAGGGCGAACACGATCGGGCTGCCCCGACACCCCCTGAATATGCTGGGTTTTGTAGGGGCATACCTGCGTGTCTGACCGGCACGAAATGGCATTGAGGTGAGACGCAGTAATTCGCTGTGCGAGATTAACCTGGGGAAGCTTGGGCACATTTCCACTCGTTTTATTTACAAGCAATTTATAAGAAATCCTTCTCATTATTGATCACTAAACAATGACTATAGAAGAACATTTTAACACAAAAATTCCTGCCGATATGGCAGGATATCGTCTTGATAAAGCCCTTGCCGAATTATTCCCGTCTTATTCACGAGGGCGTTTGCAGCAGTGGATACGTGATGGACAGATATTAGTTAATGATATCCCGTGGCGTAGTAAAGATAAAGTCAAAGGCGGTGAAGAAGTAGACATTATGGCACATCAAGCTGAAAAAGTGCCTTGGCAACCTCAAGTGTTGCCTCTGTCGTTGCTTTATGAGGATGACGATATATTAGTCATCAATAAACCGGCGGGCTTAGTTGTCCATCCTGGTGCTGGTAATCAAGATAACACGTTGGTTAATGCTTTGCTAAATCATGCGCCAGAATTAGCACAATTACCCCGTGCGGGTATTATTCACCGCCTTGATAAAGATACCAGCGGTGTGTTGGTGGTAGCGCGTTCTCTACCGGCCCATACGCATTTAGTGACACAATTACAAAAGCATGAATTTATGAGAGAATATCAAGCGGTTGTCACTGGCGTATTAGTTGCAGGGGGAACCATTACGGCACCAATAGGGCGGCATCCAACACAGCGCACTCGGATGGCCGTGATAGAGAAGGGTAAGCAAGCGATTACCCATTATCGTATTATCCAACGTTACCGCGCCCATACGCTGGTGCGTGTCAAATTGGAAACAGGACGAACTCATCAAATTCGTGTTCATTTTGCTTATAAATATTATCCTTTGATAGGCGATTCGGTGTATGGTGGACGCTTACGCATACCCCCTAATAGTTGTGATAATTTTAAGGAAATATTGCGAACCTTCCCACGTCAAGCGTTACATGCTGAGCGATTAGGCTTAATTCACCCGATTAGTGGCGAATGGATGGAATGGGCGGAGCCTTTGCCTGAGGATATGCAAAATTTATTGTTGGCACTGGAACAGGATAAACGTGCGTAGTAGTGGCTTGCTTTTAAAGAAAAGTCAAAAACGGGTATAAATAAGTTCAATTGTTCAGAATGTTATAAGTTCAGAAATCAGGCGTTTAGGATGATGAAATATTCAGGCGTTCAGAAAAAATAGACTTTGTGATTTCAAATATTTATTTGAAAACCCAATTCTACATTTCACGCGTGAAATACAGTTTTTGCGTGGAATACATTGCTGGAAAAATTTTAGTTAAATAAAACGCTTTCCTCAATATGGCTTTTTTCCACCACACCACTTTTCCATTTTCTGCCCCAGTGCAAAAAAATGATATGATTAAAAATATTATCGAAAAAATAATACCTTTGCCAAATTTTGAGTATTAAATAAGGTTATTATGATAACTCATTGAAAATAAATGAAACTTACAATTTCTTTTTTCTTGAGCTTTAAAGCGATAAGTCGTTGAAATTTATTGAATTCATTATAATAACTCTGTTAAATATAAAAAAATAGGGAAGGTTTTGAAAAGACGAGAATGTTTTTGCTTGAAAATGGTTTCTATTTATAATTTCTGAACATTTGAATTGATTATATCTCCCAAAATCTTTTGTAAGCCACTTAATTTGTTATTTAAGTTTGTAATAATCAGTATCAAAAACTAATGCTCTGTAAAGAGTTTGAGGTGATTTGATAATCAAAAATCGGGTATAAACCGCTTTTTGATAATTGATATTGTTTTATATTATTAATGAGTTGTTAGGTAGCGGATTATAAAATATTATTTTATGAACTACTGAATTAGTGAACCCTTGAATTTATTTTATGAGTTGTCTCAAAACAATTCATTGTAAGTGAACACTAGTTCAAAATACGCTTATTGATTACCCTTTATTCAACACATAACGGAGCCATCACATATCATGAAATGTGATTCTTGCAAAATCGGGATAATTATCGTCGCTGTTATCCTGCTCACTATAATCATCGCTTACCAATTTGTTGAGCCGCCACCCCCTGACGAAATTCGCATTGCCACCGGCAGAGAAGGGGGGGGCTATCACACGTTTGCTTTAGAATATCAAAAGCGGCTAGCTGATGAACAATTTCAGTTAGATATTCAACCGACGGCTGGCTCAATTGAAGTACTTAAGCAGCTCAAATCTGGAGAAGTCTCGGTTGGCCTCGTTCAAGGTGGCACGGCTAAAGCAGTGTCTACTGAAGGATTACAATCTTTGGCCAGCCTGTTTTATGAACCAGTCTGGGTTTTTTACAGTAAAGCCTTGTCGTTTGAATATCTGTTTGAACTCCGTGGTAAGCGTATCGCGGTAGGTGAAGAAGGCAGTGGTACGCGACCGATAGCAGTACAATTGCTACTAGATAACCAGGTTACCCAAGACAATAGCACTTTTGCAGCCCTTTCTTCAAAGGAAGCTGCTCAACAGTTGGCAGATGGCGAAATTGACGCTGCCTTTTTTGTGATGTCTCCTAAGAGCAGTACTATTATTAAATTGCTCGACAACCCAAAGATTGAACTGTTAAGTTTTAAACGCCACCTGGCTTATAGCAGCCGTTATTCTTTTTTAACCAGTGTCCAAATCGGGGAAGGCATGATTAACTTGGAAAAGAATATTCCCCGACAAGACAAAACATTATTAGCAGCCACAGCCAGTCTGGTTGCCCGTCAGGATTTACATCCTGATATTGTTTTCTTGTTGCTCGAAACACTGATTCAAGTGCATAAAGAAGGTGGATTGCTTGAAAACAAGGATCAGTTTCCCTCTACCCAATTTGTTGAATTTCCCATGAATCAAAATGCCGGTCACTATTTGGAAAATGGGCCAAGTTGGCTACAAAGCATTTTCCCCTTTTGGATAGCCAGTACACTGGATCGGTTAAAAATCATGCTGATACCGCTGATTGCGATTCTGCTCCCCTTATTAAAGGGTGCTTTTCCGCTATATCGTTGGAGCATCCGCTTCAAGATTTTTCGTTGGTATGCGATGTTGCGTCAGATTGACAGCGAAATTGATGGGATCACTGATTTAGAGGCTATCAAAGCGGAAATACAAAAAATGAAATCCCTGCAAAAAGAGCTGATTGAACAAGTTTCTGTACCACTTTCCTACATGGGAGAATTTTACGGTTTGCGAATGCATATTCGCCTGGTACTCAAGCGTTTAGAAGAGCAAGAACAGGAACTTCAAGAAAAAGCATGAGTCTTTTAGTAGAGACGCACTGCCGTGCGTCTCCAAGGTTATTTCGACGTACTGCGGTGCGTCGAAATGTTTCGAGGCACTACTACAGTGGAGACGCGAAGCATCGCGTCTCTACTAAAAATAGGAAACAGACGCACTGCGTCTCCATGTCGAGACGCACAGCAGTTTCGACGCTTCGCGATCGCGTCTCTACTATTCAAAACAGGAAAAAATATGGAAGAAATTTATGAACCACTCAATCAATCTTTACAACATGTCGGTGCCTTGATGGATGCCGCAGAAACACATGGTATCTTATGTGGTTTGTTATGTTCCTCTCAACCTTTCTCCGTGGATATTTTGTTTAAGCATGTTCTTGGAGAAACTGCGGCTGAAGATGGTTTGGCCTCTGAATGTCAACAACAATTATTGCTTGTTAAAAATTATACTCTAGATCAATTAAATTCTTTTAACTGCGAATTTACACCTTTATTACCCAGTGATGACATACTGTTGTCGGATCGTACTCAAGCATTAGGCGGCTGGTGTGAAGGATTTTTATTTGGTTTGGGACTGGCCAATGTTGAGATAGATTTGTTACCTGATAACCCGAGAGAATTTATTCAGGATATCATCTCAATCTCAAAAATTGCGCCACCTGATGATACCGATGAAGAAGAAGATTATATGCAGCTTGTTGAATATATCAGAATTGGCATCATAACCTTATATGAAGAACTCACTCAAGCTGATCGAGAAGATGAATAACAGTGAATTTAAAAAACGTCGTCAACAATTAATGGAAATCATGGGTGATGGGAGTATGGCGATTATACCCGCAGCGCCTGAACAGATCCGTAATCGTGATCTACATTATCCTTATCGCCAAGACAGCAATTTTTATTATTTGACCGGTTTTCCAGAAGCACAAGCTCTTGCCGTTCTCGTGCCACATCGGGAGCAAGGGCAATACATCCTATTTTGCCGCGAAATACAGCGAGAAAAAGAAACTTGGCAGGGTAAGCGCGCCGGTTTAGAAGGCGCTTGTGAAATATATGGGGCTGATGATGCCTTCCCCATTACCGATATTGAAGATATTGTCCCCGGTTTAATGGAAAGTTGCCGCCGCGTGTACTATCCAATGGGTTACTATCATGAATTTGATGATGAAGTGGTGGAGTGGATGAATCAACTCCGAGGACGTGTTCGCGATGGTGTCGTTGCGCCCAGTGAAATGCTTGCCTTAGATTATGTCCTACAGGAAATGCGTTTATATAAAACCGAAGCGGAAATAGAAGCCATACGTGCCTCTGCCTTCGTTTCTATGCGTGCCCATAAACGCGCCATGCGATTTTGTCGTCCCGGTTTGTATGAATACGAACTAGAAGCTGAGATAGTTCATGAATTAATGCGAAGTGGTTGCCGCGAAACGGCATTTCCTACCATCGTAGCTGGCGGTAAAAATGCTTGTATGTGTCACTACACTGCCAATAGTGATGTCTTGAATGATGATGAACTTGTCGCGGTTGATGCAGGGGCTGAACTGGATCACTATGCTTCTGATATAGCACGCACTTATCCCATCAATGGGCATTTTACGAAGCCACAAAAAACCCTGTATGAACTGCTACTTAAAGCGCAACGTGCAGCTATTAATAAAATTTATCCGGGCAATCAGTGGAATGAACCTTATCAAGCGGCTATTGAAGTTATAACGAGGGGTTTCATAGAACTAGGCCTACTGATAGGCAAGTTTGATCTTTTAATGGAAGAAGAAGCTTACAAACGTTTTTACACACAGCACCATATTGGTCACTGGCTAGGTATGGATGCCCACGATCCGGGCAATTATAAAGTTGATGAAGTTTGGCGGGAATTAGAACCGAATATGGTCATGACAGTCGAACCGAGTTTATCTATTCCGGTTCAAGAAGATATAGCAGAAGAATGGTGGAATATCAGTATTCGTCTTGAGGATGAGGTGTTGATAACGGAAAGTGGACATGAAGTGTTAACGGCAGATTTGCCAAAAACGGTCGCAGAGATTGAGGCCTTTATGGCTGGCTCCGAGCATTTTGATAAGGGTTATGATTGAGGTGGCTATGATGCAAAAAAATTGGGCTGCCCTGCCCGGAAAGTTTAAGTTGCCTTCGTGCCCTCCTGCCCTCAAAAAACAAAAATATATAACGCAAAAGACGCACGAAAGAGATATTTTTAAGGCCTCATTAGCGTCATTCGCATCAAAGCGCGTTTATTTTTCTGTTTTTAGATTTATCCACAGTAACTGAAATGAAGCATGATAATACATTAGTCCAAGTACGCAATGTTGATGTGCAATTTCAACAACATACCGTTTTGCAAGATGTGTCACTCAAAATGCAGCGCGATGAGATTATTACCTTAATTGGGCCTAATGGCGCAGGTAAATCGACGCTAGTGCGAGTCATGTTAGGTTTATTAATACCACACAAGGGTAGCGTTTTTCGACAACCGAACATGCGTGTAGGTTATATGCCACAACGCTTAACTATCGATCCCATATTACCCCTGACTGTGAAGCGGTTTCTCACCTTAGGCAGTCTGAAAAAAACCGCCATTATCCTACATGTACTGACAGAAGTGGGGGCTGAGCATTTGTTCAAGCGTCCGATACAAAGCCTTTCAGGCGGAGAGATGCAGCGAGTCTTGTTAGCACGCGCCTTATTACGTGAACCCGATTTACTTGTATTGGATGAACCGATACAAGGTGTCGATGTGACGGGACAATATGAACTGTATGAATTGATTGCACAAATTCGTAAGCAGCGTGGTTGTGGCATTTTAATGGTGTCACATGATTTACATTTAGTGATGGCCGCCACAGATTGTGTGGTGTGTTTGAATCAAAAAGTGTGTTGCTTAGGGCATCCAAAAACGGTCGTTCAGGATCCGGCTTATTTGAAATTATTTGGCCCCAGGGCGGCAAGGGATTTAGCCATTTATACCCACAGTCATGAACAATGAACAATTATCGCCGATCTTATAAGGTGGGCTTTATGTTTTTAAAGCCCAGCATTCCCGAACTGATAACTGATAACTGATAATTGATAACGGAAAAATGGAAGATTTTTTGTGGCGAGCTTTGTTAGGTGGTTTAGGTGTGGCTCTCATTGCCGGGCCTTTGGGTTGCTTTATCGTGTGGCGACGCATGGCCTATTTTGGTGACACATTGGCTCATTCCGCCTTATTAGGCATCGCATTGGGTTTTTTACTCAACTTAAAACTGACTGTTCATTTAGAACTATTGACGCTGAGCAGTTTGTTGATGCTTAGCACCCTGATAGTCTGTCTTGCGATAGCATTATTATTAGTCATATTGGAATCACAAAAACGCTTTGCGACTGATACCTTGTTAGGCATTTTGGCGCATAGCGCCTTATCTTTAGGACTTGTCGCACTGGCTTTTTTGCAAGGTGAAGGATTACGGATTGATTTATATGCCTATCTCTTTGGCGATTTGTTAGCCATCACGCGCACTGATTTATATTGGATTTATGGCGGTGGCGGATTGATACTATTGAGTTTGGTTTTTATTTGGCAATCTTTGCTGTCGATAACCATTCATGAAGAATTAGCGCAAGTTGAAGGCGTATCCGTCGCTTGGATCCGTTTATTATTTATGTTAATGGTTGCCCTAGTGATTGCTATCGCTATGAAAATAGTCGGGATTTTATTAATCACCTCTATGTTAATTATCCCAGCTGCTGCGGCCCGTAGTTTAGCCAAAACACCAGAACAAATGGCCGTGTTAGCCAGTATTATAGGGGCTCTTGCTGTCGTTATCGGTTTAACCCTGTCTTGGCACTGGGACATACCCACAGGCCCTGCCGTAGTTGTCGCAGCGACTTTATTGTTTATCTTGACTTTTCTTTTGCCAAGAACCGCTAGATAAGCGTTTTTTCTGATTGTCACTTCAAAGCGAAACCGTGCCTTTTCCACCCGATGAAATGGAAAAATTGATTTCATCATTCATCGGGTAAAGAGTAAGACGATGATTTTAAATGATTTTATGACATAAGCTCTGAACTCATGAGGCCATCACGAATGAACTCCTGCCAACTGATAAATAATCCAAAAATCGGAACGATGAAGGTTGCTATATGAAACTGACGACAGAAAATATTTCACTGTTTTCAGACTCAAATTTAGACCCAGAAAAGTGGCCAACCAATATCTTAAGCCATAACCACAGAATTCAGCGTTGGGAAAATTTTATTGCGGGGTATTCTATTGAATTTGTGGAAACCGGTTTAGCGAATAGACAAGCAAATGAAGCGGTGATTTTAGACCCTTTTTTGGGTTGTGGAACAACATTGGTGGCAGCAAGAAATTTAGGGTTTAATGGCGTTGGTTTTGAGGCTCATCCGATTTTCTATACCTTGGCAAAGGCTAAGTTGACAAATTATACAATGAACCTATCCCACTATTCGTAAGTTATTGATTTCAAGTTAATATCGAAACCAGATTCCAATCTTATTTTCTTTAGTTTTTACCGCTTTAGTGATTTATGTCATTAGTTATTTCAATGACAAAATGAATAGTGGGATAGGTTCATAAATGATGTCAATGAAATGGCTCATAAAGCAAAAATCATTGCCATGCGTCTTGGTCCACCACCACCCGGCTATGCCAACTGTTAGCGTGTGTGTCGGGTGCTCGAACTAGAAATTGTTGAGTCAATTTTTAACTCATTTCGTGCTAACAAAAGCTCAAATTATGACGGTTCCAAGTATAATCATTACTTAAGATATTTCTTGTCTTTTCTGATTCAATGATAAATTGCGTTCTATCAATATCAGCTCATATCGTATCATTACAGATAATTGACAATGGTGGGCAAGCGTTTGGTTCGATTTATCCTTTCTTATATCTAATCCTTGTCGTTTTCATTGCCGCCCACTTACCCACCCTACGAGTTCATTGATTGATCCCACCAGAAATGACGAACGGTTCATCGCCATTACCGCCTGGAGACTGATCCTTAAAAGGTGAAGTAATGCTAATCGTAATGGTGGCCGAATTAGGGGGGGGGCATTTTTCTGTCACACTACCGTCTTCGTTCGTCACGCTATTACTACAAGGATTACTGGATAACGTGAATTGAATCCCTGATTGAGCGGGTGTATTGCTATCACCAAAAGTAAAATGGGTTACGCCGCCTAATTTGCCATTATTGGTAGTCACGTTAAACTGGCTATTTTTGACTAAGGCATTGCCGTAAATATCGCTGATATTCTGAATGGTAAACGTTTCACTGCCTCCATTGGGAATAGAAAAAGAGGCCGGTTTGACTTGAATTGGCGCGGTGCGATCTGAAAATAAAACGCGGGTACTGTACCAAATCGTCGTATTTTCAGACGGGCCACCAGGGCCATCAAATTGTCCATTACCGGTGTCAAAGGCTCCATTGCTATTGACATCAATATATAATTCACCTTCGTCAAATTGACCGTTATCATTGCCATCAATAAACGGTTCACAGATATCTGTAAAGCTGTCGTCTGCGTCATAAAGGCCATTTCCGTTTTTATCGACAAAGCTCTCACTGCCCGTGGTAAAGGCAACGATTGTGACGAGTCCGGGATTACTGCATAAGAGTAATGGCGTACCAGGAGAAGTCACAAAAGCGTAGTTTCCACTACAGTCATAACCCACTTCTCGATAAGTGGCTACTCCGCCTAACAGCGGCGTACTGGGGTTTGCCGATTGCAAAATCGCTGTTGCTCGTCCCAATTCAGTCGTTGTCGTAAACGCGCCGCCGCCGATACTTTGACCTATCGTGCCCCCTTCCGTGATAAAACTGACTGAAGTGCCATCCGGCACAATATTCCCAAACCTATCACCGACATAAGCTGTGATGTTATTCAGCAAGCCTAAAGTCACACCACCGGCGATATTGTGAAATTCGACTGCCAAGGCAAGATGTTCGGCATCAGGCAAGCCACCCACAATCGTGACTCGTGCGGCAGTGCTGATCGTCGTGTTACCCGTCTGCACGGAGCCAATCACGTCAATATTGCCCGCCACCGCGCCGCTTTTTAAAGTGACGCTGACTAAACCATTGTTGGTTTTTCCCGTCGCTTCTTTTCCGCTATTACCTTCAGTGCTAATGCTTTCACCACCATGCAAGGTGGTTTTACCCAAGGTAAACTGTACTGACGTACCCTCTGCCACCGGATTACCCAAACTATCTTTGAGCAAAAAATCAATCGTAGTCGTTTGAGTGACACCGCTACCCAGAATGCCTATCACCTTGGGTTCGATTTTGCTCACTTCAATGGTGCCCGCACTGCCTGGTTGCACGGTGAGCGTCAGGGTGTGGCTTGCCACACCGCTTGTCGCGGTAATCGTGGCGATACCGGCTTGTGTGCTGGCACTAAAAATAGCCGTAGCCATCCCATTTTCAGTCACTGCTGATTGCGTGATCGTTCCCACATCCGTTGTAAACTCAA
>JAYQWI020000077.1:0-2929 GCA_035871815.2 Candidatus Parabeggiatoa communis | reverse complement strand
TCCTGTTAAGCTCATCTATTGAAGTTTGATATACTCCACTCACCGATTGCAGTTCTTTGCTTTGATGAGTCTAATAAGCTTAATTACCCCGTTTCCAAAGATTGGCTATATTCAGACTTAGATATTATCTATACACCGTGGCAATGTTTCTTACGAAGCCAATACCTATCATATCACTATAGGTTTGTGATATGTATTTTCTTGCCAAACACGGATTACTACTTAGCTTGTTTCCGTTTAACATGACGGCGTTTTATGTACATCGATAATTTCACGCGTTATCAATATCTGATTGTCTAGCACTGTTTAATAAGCTAATTCATTAAACAACACATTACTCCCTGCTTTACCCGAAATTTATCAGATTTCCAATAAGGGAATTGACGTAGACTTTAGGTCGTCTTGAGGTAGCTTTAACCCCACAATCTTTGAATTATCACAATAAGGCTTGAAACTGCCAAATTGAGCTCATATTACGTGCATTTTACTGCACTTTGTATGAAACGGGTCGCACACCTATCATATTACCGCAATTTCGTAATATGTATTTTCTTGCCAAACACGGATTATAACTTAGCTTGTTTCCGTTTGTCGTCACGGCGTTTTATGTACATCGATAATTCCTTGCGTTATCATATCTGATTATCTAGCATCATTTAATAGGCTAATCCATTAAATAACACATTATTCCCTGCTTTATCAGAAACTTATCAGGTATCCGATAAGGGAATTGACGTAGACTTTAGGTTGTCTTGGGATAGCTTTAATCCCACAATCTTTGAATTATCACAATAAGGCTTGAAACTGCCAAATTGAGCTCATATTACGTGCATTTTACTGCACTTTGTATGAAACGGGTCGCACAATCACGTTGACAGTAGAGACTTCACCATACTCAGCAAAGAGCTCTGTCAGTTCTTCGGCTGTCACTTGATAAGACAGGTTTCCAACATATATATTCATCTTTGGTTCTCGACTCGATTGTGCATTGTTAAAAAAAATACTATCGAATAACCAATGGCACAAATTAAACGATAATACTTAGCAACAGGGCTAATTATCAATTATCAATTATCGATTATCAATTGCTGTTTTGTTTACGGCTGTCAACGAGACAAAGGAAATCAAAATCTTGGTATTCATTATATCCAAAACGAATAAATTATCGAACAAACTATATCAAGATAGGTGTTAAGCCTCAGTCTTTTAAAATTCATTATAACTCAATAAGGCTTTATTTGAAGCGAACTGTTCTAATATCTTTGATCACACCTTTTCTAATCCCTGTGGAAGGTGCTTTTCCATTTGTTTATCAATGATACTTGTTAAGCGTTTCTCTGAAAATAAGATAAAATCAGCTTTACCTTAAATATCGGGTGGGCAACGTCGTGCTGCCCACCTTTAAGTCTATCTATCAATCTCTCCAAAAACAATATCTTGCGTTCCAATAATGGCAACCACATCGGCAATCATGTGCCCTTTTGCCATTTCGTTCATGGCGGCTAGGTGGGCAAAACCGGGAGCACGAATCTTTAAACGATAGGGTTTGTTGGCACCATCAGAGATTAAATAAATCCCAAATTCCCCCTTTGGATGTTCAACGGCCTGATAAACTTCCCCTTCAGGTACGCAATAGCCCTCGCTGAACAGTTTGAAATGGTGAATCATACCTTCCATATCGGCTTTCATGGTTTCCCGCTGGGGAGGCACAATTTTATGATCGTCCACCATGACGGGGCCGGGGTTCTCGCGTAGCCAATCAATACATTGTTTGATAATGCGATTGGATTGGCGAAATTCTTCCATGCGGACGAGGTAGCGATCATAGGAATCGCCAGTCACGCCCACTGGGATGTCAAAATCCATTTTGTCATAGACTTCATAAGGTTGCTTTTTGCGTAAGTCCCATTCTATGCCAGAACCCCGTAGCATTGGCCCGGAAAAGCCTAAGTTTAAGGCCCTTTCTGGGGAAACAACGCCAATGCCAACCGTGCGTTGTTTCCAAATACGATTCTGCGTGAGCAGGGTTTCGTATTCATCAACATAAGTGGGAAAACGATTGGTGAAGTCTTCGAGAAAATCAAGTAGCGAGCCTTGACGAGTTTCATTTAAGCGTTTAACTTCGCTTTCTTTATGCCATTTTGATTTTTCATAGTGCGGCATACGATCAGGTAAATCTCGATAGACACCGCCTGGCCGATAGTAGGCCGCGTGCATCCGGGCTCCTGTTACTGCTTCATAACAGTCGATTAAGTCTTCACGTTCCCTGAACGTATATAAAAACATGGTCATCGCGCCAATGTCTAGCCCGTGTGTGCCCAGCCAGAGTAAGTGGTTGAGAATACGGGTGATTTCATCATACATCACGCGAATATATTGGGCACGAATGGGGGGCTCAATGCCAAGCAGTTTTTCTATTGCCATCACATAAGCGTGTTCATTGCACATCATGGAGACATAATCGAGTCTGTCCATGTAGGGTAGGCTTTGGTTGAAGGGCTTGTTTTCGGCAAGCTTTTCTGTGGCGCGGTGCAATAATCCAATATGCGGATCGGCCCTTTCAATCACTTCACCATCTAATTCTAATACTAAACGCAACACGCCATGGGCGGCAGGATGTTGGGGACCAAAATTTAAGGTGTAATTGCGAATTTCTGGCATTCTGGTATTCCTTTATTGATTGATATCATCAAATCATGGTGGAGACTTGGAGTTTGAGTGGATTGGATGATTTGGGATTGAAAAGGGTTGGCTAGGGGTTTCAAAGAGTACAAAAAAAACGTTGTACTCCAAAATCAGCAGAGCTACTTCAAAGCAGCTTGAGAATCCTGTAAATAACCGCTCAGTACCAAAACCCGATTTTTAACGATTTCCACCTTGGCATCAGCAGCCAATAATCCCCACATCGTACCCCCACCCCTCTTTTCAG
>JAYQWI020000076.1:0-12748 GCA_035871815.2 Candidatus Parabeggiatoa communis | reverse complement strand
GCCTTTTAAAAGGCGTATCAAATTCTTTCAGGCTTCATTGAGATTGGCGAATAAAGTATTATCCCAAACAATTTAATCAGGCCCCATAACACCAAAAGAGGAAATAGGATTGTTTCAAAAACAAACAAGGTGATCAATTTGACAATTTGGCCCACAATCTCTTGAGAATCTTGTTTGAGTTGTTCGAGGCTATCCTTAGGAGAAGTGGCGGCCTCTTTAATCGTGATGGCCGAAATTTTTTGTTTTGATACCTCAATAGACTCCATAGCCGTATCACGTTTGTCTGCTAAAAAATTGGCAGAAATGTGTGAACCAATCAGCCCCGTCATCGGAATAGCAAAACGCACTAAAAACACAAACAGCAATAGCTTGTAAGCTAACATACGCAAACGATGTTTAGACATTTGTGTGCTGCTAAAGAGACTGACTAATATCAAAATGAGTGCCGGCAAAATGATGTAAGTCATGTCAACGGTAATACCAATTTCCATCAGCAATTGCTGGATGCCTATCGAAACCGTAACCGCTAACATCACAAAAGAAAAACGTTCAACCAGATCATTGACAGGATCAAGCACTTCACCTAATGACAATTCACCGAGAAAAGGGGTAATCGTGAAACTTTGCATCACCGAAAGTGTCGCGTTAAGGGCACGCGCGATTAAAAAGGCCGTCCCCGCTTTCTGCAGCGTGTCATCAAGATAAGCCGCACTTTCTGTTTCAATACCGCCAGTCAACTGATTATGGGCAATGTCTTGCCAACTGAGTGTCATTAAAACGAAAATACATAAAATCAGCAACAGACTCATTTCTGCTTTAACTCTTTTGTCAGCATTAGTCACAACTGACGTGATACGCGCTATTTTTCCGACTGGATTTAACATGATTGTACCTATATTGATTGAAGTAGAGACGCGATGCCTCGCGTCTCGAAATAAAAGATATTGTGTCGGGTATAGATGCGATGCCTCGCCTCGAAACACATTGCCCCCTGTAGAGACGCGATGCCTCGCGTCTCAAAATAAAAGATATTGTGTCGGGTATAGATGCGAGGCTGAGACGCGAGGCTGAGACGCGAAGCATCGCGTCTCTACAGGATTTTTAGTTACGTTCCAATATATTATATAACTCAATAATCCCAGTATTGGCCCGCGAAATATAAGAAGACAAGACTAGCGAATGATTCGCAAATAAACCAAATTCAGAGCCATTCAAAATCATAGGACTCCAGACGGTTTTTTGAGTAGCCTCTAATTCCCTGATAACGTCTTGCAAAATCAGGAGGGCGTTTTTCTTTTCCAACAAGCTGTTAAAATCGACTTCTATCGCCCGCATGAAATGGATGAGAGCGTAGCAAGTGCCGCGTGTTTCATAAAACACATCATCAATCAGCATCCAAGGTGTTTTATCTTCTACTTCATTGATTTGGGGGATTGAGTCTTGATCGTCTTCAACAGCACTATCGACATTCATATCCATTCGCATCTGTCCAACACTCGCACTTAAGCGTTGAGACAAACTCCCTAAGCGTTTCGCGACATCTTCAAGCCAATCACGCAAATTGCGGGTACCCACTAAAAATTGCGCGGTGTTGTTCTTAGGGGCGGCCAATCTATGGCGATATCGCTCAAGGAAAACCATGCCTTCTTGATATTGATCTTCGCTTGCCGGCCAAAACCACGAATTATTATCCGTGTTAAATTTAGGTTCCGCCTTGGCTAAATCGGGATCTTCGCCTTGAGTGCGAGAACGGCTCATGTCATTGCGTAATGCTTTAGACAAGTCACGTATTTGCTGTAACACCCCCCATTCCCAATTGGACATGTCGTCCATAAAAATGCTAGGTGGCATGATATCGTTACTCAAATAGCCGCCCGATTTATTCCGTAATAAGCTTACCATCTCTATCAAGGTGCTTGTTGTCACATAACCCGGAACCATTTTATCGTTGTTATACTCCGCTTGCTTTTGAGCGGCCGCTTGCACATCGAATAAACTGGGTTCACGACTCCACCATAAGCCCATTAAAAACATCAAAACCAAAACGGTCAGTAAAATGAGGCCAAAACTTTGTGCGGGGCCCTGCTTTTTGAGATTGTCTGGATGGTAAAGTGCCAGCACAGGTGCCAACAACTGTTTAAAAAACTCGAACACTTTCATAATCCGAGTCAATATCGTCGGTTGATTAGCTTCTTCAGTCACAATATAACGTCTCCCTAAGTGTAGGGTGGGATTCGATTGTTGCCCACCTAATATAAAGGGCAACCACAAGGGATTGCCCACCAAGGGCAACCACAAGGGATTGCCCCTACAAACCCTTATGGCTTACGCCTCATCAGGAGAACAAGGTAACAAATTCTTAATCTTCTGTTTTAATTGCTTTAAATTTATCGGTTTACTTAAATAATCATTTGCGCCAGCGGCTAAACAGCGTTCTTTATTGCCAGGTATGACGAGGGCCGTGAGGGCAATGATAGGCGTACTGGCCTGTTTCGGATCAGCGCGAATGCGCTTAATCGCTTCTAGCCCGTCCATTCCTGACATCTGAATATCCATAAGAATTAAGTCAGGACTATCGCTTTGAGCTTGGGCAATGGCTTCTGCACCGTCACTTGCTGAAATAACGTGATAACCTTTCGCGACTAAATAGTCAAACAACATTTCTATTGTTTTTTGATGATCATCCACCACCAAAATCAGCGAGGTTGTATGACGATCCCCTGTTTTAACATCATCACGCTTTTCATCATCACGCTTTTCTTGACTGCCCTCAGTAGTCTCTTCAAGCCAAGGTAGTGTGACCGTGAAACAACTGCCTTGCCCGATTTTGCTACTCATAGAAACACTGCCACCATGCATATCGGTCAGCGATAAAACTAAAGACAAACCGAGTCCTGTTCCTTCGTATTGCCGATTCAGCTTACCATCTAATTGCCTAAAAGGCTTGAATAACTTAGGAAAATCTTCTTTAGCGATACCGATGCCGGTATCACTGACTATCAATTCAAGTACGCCTTCTTCAGGGATGCCTTGGGCTGCCAGTTCCACGACACCACCTTCAGGCGTAAATTTAATAGCGTTAATCAGTAAATTAATCAAAATTTGTTTCAAGCGTACTCTGTCCGCTTTGAGCGTATTTATGGCATAATCAAAACTGTAACTGAGTTTAATTTGCTTATTTTTAGCGGCTTCTTGTACATATTGCAAACTGCTCTGACAAACGGCATCAACAGAAACATTATCAACAAACAATTCAAGTTGCCTTGCTGCGATTTTAGACAAATCAAGAATATCAGTAATGAGGATCAGTAATTGCTTACCACTTTTTTCAATTCGCCTGACCGTCTTTTCCTGTTGTTCGTTTAGTGAGCCAAACACTTGCTCTTGCAAAATCTCCGCTCCCCCCAAAATGGTATTGAGCGGTGTGCGTAACTCGTGGCTCATGTTGGCCAGAAATTCATCTTTGAGACAGGAGGCGTAGGCGAGTTCAGCATTGACTGTCTTTAATTCTGCCGTGCGTTCTTCTACCCGCTGTGTTAGGAGTTTTTCGGTTTCTTTTTGCTCTGTGATATCGCTTATGACAGTCAGGTAGTGAACCGTCTGATCCTCCACATTTTGGAACACTGTAGTGTGCAGTTTTGCATAAAAGTACGTTTCACCCTGTTTTAATCTTATTTCACAAGTAAGCTGTGATTGCGTTTTGATCACTTCTTGACAATGAAAATAATAGCTGTGCTGATCATCTGGCAAAATAAAGTTTGTAAATGATTGATTGATTAGGCTTAGATTTTTTTCTACACCTAATAAGTTTGCAGCTGCCTGATTAGCTTGCACAATTTTATTATTCTCTTGTACAATAGTCAAATAGCCAACGGGCGCAGAGTGGTATAATTCGATATATTGATGATGTGCCACTTCAAGTTCCAGTTGTATACGGCGCAACTCCTGATTTTGCATTTCTAATTCTATTTTATGAACTTCCTGTTCGTGAATGATGTCATGCATTTTTTCAGGTGATAACGCCGAAAATACGTTTTTATCCCGTTGTTGAGTAGGTAACTGTGCCTCTGCAATTTGATGTCTTTCCGCAAAATCATTTTTAGAGTTTCTATTACTCTCTGTTGTCATAATTGCATAAGTTAAATTAGCTGATTGATGGGGAGAACGTTTATTGCAACTTAAATCAAGTTAACAAGATGTTTGTCGCTGAGATGCCTCTTTTTGATTCTACCTGTTATCTTTCACGAGGTATAGCGATTTTTTCAAATTATGTCATGATTGTCAATTATTTGAATATAATATTTAAAATTTTAAGAGTTTGCTGGAAGGGTAAGCATAAGGGCAATCGATATTGTAGAGGCAATCCGTTGCCCCGTAGGCTTGTCTCGGTTTTCCAGTGGTATTGGGATTTTCCCTTTCCCGCAACTTGTGGGTACCGCTTTATTTACAAAAGGAAAATTGGGATGGGTATTTTAACAGTGATTTTATTATTGTTTTGGCGGTGACACTGCCTTTAACAACATCTCATTGAAATGATCTAAGTCAGGGCATCGGATAGCCTGTTTAAGCAATTGTTTCAAATATTCCCGTTGAGAAATGGCGCGAATTTGCTGATTCATGTCGTTAGGCACGATTCCAAATCGTTCTTCAAGAATTTCAAGGACATCCTCTCTAACGCTTTCGAGTAAGCCTTTTTCATGCCCCATATCATGGAGTTGTTGGCCCGCCACCGTCTCCATCAAATCAAAATTCAACATTGCAATCACCTCTTCATATTTGAATTGACGAAATCTATTTAACACAAATAGACCCAAAATGTCTAACGCCTCTTGCTGTTGTGAGCAATCAAAAACCTGTCCTACTTGATGACACCATTCTTTACTTTTTTCAAGTACCAAAGCTTTGTCTGTTTCAGTGGGTAAAGTAAATGGTGCCAAGACTATCAGCTTCGGATCGGCACTTAAGAGTTTTTCTTCAGTGTAGTCGGTTAAAACGATTTCCTTAATACAGTCTTCTGTCGCCAGACAATTTTCACCCTCACCCAGTGCTGTTGAAAGTGACAAAGCCGCCGTTTTGTATTGGCTATCAGTATAGATAATACCTGCGATAGCGCGACTTTTATACTTTTGTTGAGCACAACCGTGAAACACGGCTGCGGCCAGCCGATAGCGAATAAAGGGATCCCAGTAAGCTTGAAATTCAATGAAGACGGGCCCTTGTTCACTTTTCAAGATGGGAATGCATTCTACATCAGGTTCTATCCGTTTTTCTTTCAGTGTAACCGCACGAAATTCGTATTGATCTGCTGTTTCCGCAGGAACACCAAGGAGTTTTAAGACACTGCTACCACTGATGGTCATCAATTTCAAAAAGGTTTCGTCAGTGCCTCGTGTTGTTTTTTTCTGTTTCTTCATTTTATGGCTATTCCGGATTTTAATCAATTACAAAAAATATTTTATATCAATTTTATATAAAAATCTTATACTTATACTCTTTGGTACTCTGTGGTAGTCTGTGTTCTCTATTCGATGTTCACGTTTTTGCGCGCCAAAACGTGAACCTCGAATGTTGAAAAATAACCTTTTTTACAAACTGATAGGTGGTAAGCGCTTTACCCACAAAAGGTTGAAAAAATTGTCACAAACTTCAACTTAAAGCAAAACGCGATCAACTTGAATTTGTGAATGGAATCCAAATTTTAGTTTATGGAGTACAAACTTTAGTTGATCGAGCCCATTTTTTTTGAGTGCATCCAAATTTCGGTTTGAAGCGATGCAAGCTTTAGTGAATGAATGTTGTTGGGGAGTTTGTTTTAGCTCCCTTCAAACTCTTATGGACTAAATAGTGAGGAAAGATGCCCACACAACTCAAACTCATCCATGATAATATTACCACATTGGCAGTCGATGCCATTGTCAATGCGGCTAATGAATCTTTACTCGGTGGCGGTGGCGTTGACGGCGCTATTCACAGGGCCGCGGGGCCACAATTATTGAAAGCCTGTCGCACACTTGGCGGTTGTCCGACGGGTGAAGCGAAAATAACGAAAGGATATCAATTACCTACCACATACGTCATTCATACGGTTGGCCCCGTATGGCGCGGTGGGCAACATGATGAGGAAAATTTATTGGCCTCTTGTTATAGCAACAGTTTGAAATTGGCTTTAGACAATCAAATCAAAACAATAGCGTTTCCAGCAATCTCGTGCGGTGTTTTTCGTTATCCCATTTTAAAAGCCGCGAGAATCGCTGTACAAACCACGGCCAAATTAACCACTGCTAACCCTGGTATTGATACGGTTTATTTTGTTGCCTTTACTCAAGAAATTGACAAGGCTTATCAAGACGCATTATCTCAACTGTAATCAGCGTACAATGGATTGAGGAAGTTTAATAAGTGCATGGTGGCAAGCCCTTTGCCTCGAATGTTCATTTTTCATTATTAATTTTTTAAGTCATTCGGTTATACTGCTCACCTTTGAGTTTAGTGATTTGTGAATTGCGATTCATGCAGAAAGAACGTTGGTGGATTCGATAATAATAAATCAACGCTACCTTAGGATCGATGAAAAATTAACTTCCCCCGATATCCTCTATAAACATCAATAGTGGTGTATAAGGATTGAGGACGTTATTTTTGAGCCGATCATTAGGTTATTCGTTTATTTCCTAATTCGTTGTACTATACTTAAACCCTCTCCAAAATCCGTTATAACCGTAAATAATAAACGCCTATTTTGATGAAATCAAAACCAAAGCTTTTCCCTTGTTTTTTTAAGCAGGGATTGTCATAAGTTATAGAGCATTATAAAATTATAAATCGTTTTTTTTGACGTTTGCATTAATATAAAAACTCTGAAAGTGATTAATGAGAGGAAATATAATTTATGGCACAGTTAGCCGATCCCATGTACGATGACGATGTTGTTGTTGAAGAAACCAAACCAAAACTTAAACGTCCACCTTTATATAAAGTGGTACTGTTAAATGATGATTATACGCCAATGGATTTCGTCGTTCATGTATTAGAAAACTTTTTTGGCATGAATCAAGATTTAGCTAATCATGTCATGTTGCAAGTACACCTAGAAGGCAAAGGGATTTGCGGCACTTATACCCGTGATGTTGCAGAAACGAAAGTGACGCAAGTCAATACTTATGCGCGTGAAAATCAGCATCCTCTCCTGTGTACAATGGAGAAAGCGTAAGTTGAATTATCAATTATCAATTATCAATTATCAGTAATTTTATATCCCAATAATTACCCGTTTGCTACCCTTCAATTATCAAGAAAAAGGGTGTGGTATATTTATTTTTTGGAATTGCCCAAATCTAATCCCAAAGAGGTTCTCAACAATGTTAAGTAAGGAACTTGAACTCACCCTGAATACCGCTTTTCAGACGGCACGTCAAAAGCGTCATGAATTTATGACGGTAGAACACTTGTTATTGTCGCTACTCAATAATAAAGATGCCGTTGAAGTTTTACAGGCCTGTGGCGTGGATCAGAAGATACTTCAAAAAGAGTTATCTCATTTTTTAGAAGAAACCACGCCCAAATTATCCTTAAGGGATCAACGGGATACACAACCTACCCTGGGTTTTCAACGGGTATTACAACGCGCTGTTTTTCATGTGCAATCTTCAGGTAAAAAAGAAGTGACGGGTGCCAATGTCTTAGTGGCGATTTTCTCAGAACGTGAATCACAAGCCGTATATTTTCTTGAAAAACAAGATGTTGCCCGTTTAGATATTGTCAATTATATTTCCCACGGAATTTCCAAAATTGATAACGACAATAATCCCGACTTTTCTCCTGCTCATGACGAAAACGATCAAGGTGCCGAAAACGCGCCCAGTAAAAATCCCTTAGAAATCTACACGGTTAATTTAAATGAACAGGCGAAAGCGGGCAAGATTGATCCGTTAATCGGGCGAGAACACGAAATTGAACGCACCTTACAAATTTTATGTCGAAGGCGCAAAAACAACCCCTTATTAGTGGGAGAAGCCGGTGTGGGAAAAACGGCGATAGCTGAAGGTTTAGCGAGACTGATTATTGAGAAAAAAATCCCCGACGTTTTGGCGAATAGCGTTATCTTTTCCCTAGACTTAGGCACATTACTGGCCGGTACCAAATATCGTGGCGATTTTGAAAAACGCCTCAAAGCCGTTTTAATTGAATTGGGTAAACAACCCGGCGCGATATTGTTTATTGATGAAATCCATACCATCATTGGGGCCGGTGCCGCTTCGGGTAGCGCGATGGATGCCTCTAACCTGCTTAAACCTATGTTAGCCGCAGGTGACATAAAATGTATTGGATCAACCACTTATCAAGAATATCGTGGCATTTTTGAAAAAGATCGGGCCCTATCTCGCCGCTTCCAAAAAATTGAAGTGAATGAACCTTCAGTTGAAGAAGCCGTGCAAATTCTACATGGATTAAAGCCGCGTTTTGAAGAACACCATGAACTCAAATATGCCTCAGCGGCTTTACAAGCCGCAGCAGAATTATCGGCCCGTTATATCAATGATAGGCATTTGCCTGACAAAGCGATAGATGTGATTGATGAAGCGGGTGCCAGCCAACGTTTACAACTCCCCTCAAAACGTAAAACGTTGATCAATGTCAATGAGATTGAACACATTGTCGCCAAAATTGCGCGTATTCCACCGAAAAATGTCTCCGTTTCCGATAAAGAAACGTTAAAAAACCTAGAACGCGATTTGAAAATGGTGGTTTATGGGCAAGAAGAAGCCATTGAGCTTTTAGCGCAAACCATCAAAATGTCACGTTCAGGCCTCGGAAACCTAGAAAAACCAATAGGTTCCTTCCTATTTGCAGGGCCAACTGGTGTCGGTAAAACCGAAGTCACGCGCCAATTAGCGCGTATCATGGGCATAGATCTGGTTCGCTTTGACATGTCAGAATACATGGAACGGCATACCGTATCACGCTTAATAGGTGCCCCACCCGGTTATATCGGCTTTGAGCAAGGCGGCTTACTGACAGAAGCGATTAATAAACAACCCCATGCCGTCTTATTGCTAGACGAAATTGAAAAAGCGCATCCAGATGTCTTCAACCTGTTATTACAAGTCATGGATCATGGCTCACTAACAGACACGAATGGACGCAAAACCGATTTTCGTCATGTCGTCATAGTGATGACAACGAATGCCGGTGCCGAACAAGCCAGCCGAGCATCAATCGGATTTAGCCCCCAAGATCATTCCAGCGATGCAATGGAAGCGATTAAACGCACCTTCACCCCCGAATTTCGTAACCGCCTAGATACGATCATCCAATTTAAAGCCTTAACGCCAGAAATGATCGGACATGTGGTGGATAAATTCATCTTTGAACTGGAAGCGCAATTAGCTGACAAAAACGTCACTATCGTAGTCAACGAAGCGGCCCGCCATTGGTTAGCCCAAAAGGGCTACGATCCCATGATGGGTGCCCGGCCCATGGCCCGCTTGATTCAAGATAAAATCAAGAAAGCCCTGGCCGAAGAATTACTCTTTGGCAAACTAGAAAAAGGCGGCCATGTGCAAGTGCGCGAAGAGAATAATGAACTGGTATTTGCCTTTGAAAGTGCAAAAATACCAAAAGAAAAAGAAGCCCTCGCAGCTTAAGATATTCCAGATAATGCTTTTTTCACGCTTCGCGCGAAGACGCTAAGAATCAAGACTTCGCGACTTTGCGCGAAGCGTGAGCATAATATTTTTAAAAGCGAGATTAGTCTATCTAAATTAAATCAACATTATAAGCAGTAATCGGCGCATCTGAACCATCATCAAACTCAATTCCGGCTTCAACACCTATTCGTGCAATCTTTTCTGCTTCCTCAAACTGATCGTATGCGGCATACATCGCGCCAAGTGCATAGTCGCTACCCGAACCGATTGACCAAAATTTTTCGTACTCATCAATTTCCCGTAAACTGAATACGCCAAAAATCCCGTAGCGATTGGCAATAAACAGATCCATCTGGCTAGATTCATAAGGATCGTCATCCTCATCTTTGGGATTCAGAAAATACTTATTCTTCAAACGGGGATGGAGTTTACGGAAATATTCAAAAATAGCCAGTCGATTTTTAAAACTGGGCATCTCTTTCGTTTTAGAGAAAATACTTTCCACAACATGATGATGAGCCGCACTGCCCACAATACCAATATAATTATTACCAAAATGCTGTATTTTGTCTGGCTCAGTCACATAAGCGGCTCGTTGCCAGCGAGTGCCAAAGCTTGTTAGCGTCTCCGCTGCAATACAAGCCTTCCCATTTTTCTTCACGACAACCAATGTTGACATCTTGACTCCATTTTAGGATAGTTTAAATGGGCAACCCCAAGGGATTACCCCTACCAACATGTTCTAATTATTGAATTAATTCAATGCGATAAGAGGTTATTGGCGCAGCCGAATTGGCATTAAACTCAATACCCGCTTCTACGCCCCATTTTGCAATCGTTTCTGCTGAATCACTGTGTTCGTAGGCCGCATACAGGGCACCAAGGGCATACCGATTACCAGAGCCGATGGCACAGAATTTTGAATACTCAAACACTTCCCGCAATCTGAATACGCCAAAAATACCATAACGATTCGCGATAAACAAAGAGAATTGACTAGATTCATAAGGTAGTCTTACCTTTTTATGTTTCGGGTTGAGAAAATAGTCATTTTTCAAAATAGGCTGAAGCTTGCGAAAAAATTCAAAAATCTCTTGTTGAGTTTGAAAACGGGGAAGCGGTTCGATTTGAGA
Source organism: Candidatus Parabeggiatoa communis (assembly GCA_035871815.2). Lineage (GTDB taxonomy): Bacteria > Pseudomonadota > Gammaproteobacteria > Beggiatoales > Beggiatoaceae > Parabeggiatoa > Parabeggiatoa communis. The sequence continues at coordinate 1,968 of JAYQWI020000076.1, read as the reverse complement.
AAAAATACTCTCCATAACCAAATAGTGGGCAGAATTGCCAACGATACCGATATAAGTGTCACCGACACATAAGATTTTTTGAAAATCCGTCAGGTATGTCGCAAGTTGCTTATGATGACCAAAACGATCCATCGTATCTGCCGCAATACAAGCCACCCCGTTTTTTTTGACAACGACTAATGTTGACATATTTTCAGTTATCAGTTATCAGTTATCAGTTATCAATGCCTTGATATCCAGTATGTTCAAGGCCAACCTATTTTTCTGACAAACTAAGTACTGAAGCACAAATAAACAGGTATTTTAGGACAAAGGGCAACCCTGGTTGCTTCTATTAAACATACCTCAAAATTTAGGGTTCAGTACTTATAGTTGTGCTTTTTTTATCTTTGAATTGCAAACTAAAGTTGGAACGTAGATCTAACTCAAATTAGAGTTCAGACGCAGTAACGAGCGTCGCGAGATAAACTTTAGTTTGAATTCAATTTTGTCTTCAACAACTCATTCACCTGCGCCGGATTCGCCTTACCCTTTGACACTTTCATCACCTGTCCAACAAAAAAACCAAACAATTTGTCTTTACCACTGCGATAATCTGCCACTTGTTTTGGATTCTTAGCCACAATCTCATCAATAAGTTGTTCAATCGCGCCACTATCCGTGATCGGTTTCAAACCGCGTTTCTCAATAATCGTATCGGCATCACCTTCACCGTTCCACATCGCCTCAAAAACCGTTTTCGCGATTTTACCCGTAATCGTTTTATCGCTAAGACGACGCAACATGCTCGCCAATTGAGTCGCACTGATTTTCGATTCTGTGATCTCCAAATTGTGTTTATTCAACAAGCCTGTCAAATCACTTATCACCCAATTGGCACATAATTTCGCCTCACTACCTGACGCTTTAACCGTTTCTTCAAAATAATCAGCGAGTTCACGGCTGCCTATCAGCGTACTGGCATCATAAAGCGACAAACCATATTCCTGCATAAAGCGTTGTTTTTTATCTTCCGGTAATTCCGGCAATTCCGTTTTAACCTGTTCTAAAAAGGCAGGATCAATCACTACTGGCAATAAATCCGGATCGGGAAAATAACGGTAATCATTAGCCTCTTCCTTGCTACGCATTGGGCGCGTTTCATTTTTATCCGCATCATACAAACGGGTTTCTTGAACGACTTTCCCCCCACTTTCGATGACATCAATTTGGCGTTCAATTTCAATATTGAGCGCACGTTCTACAAAACGGAAAGAGTTCAGATTTTTCAATTCCGTGCGCGTACCCAATTCTTCTTGCCCTAAAGGGCGAATAGAAATATTCGCATCACAACGAAAAGAGCCTTCCTGCATATTGCCATCGCAGATATCTAAATAACGCACCAAGGTATGCATTTTTTTCATATAAGCAATCGCTTCCTTGGGGGAACGCAAATCGGGCTCCGAAACGATTTCTAATAAAGGCGTACCGGCCCGATTCAGATCAATACCGCTCACGCCCTGAAAAGCTTCATGATCAGATTTACCCGCATCTTCTTCCAAATGGGCACGAGTGATAGCAATCGTTTTTTCTTCGCCATCAATTTCAATTTGCAACTGCCCCTTTTTGACTATCGGCAATTCATACTGGCTGATTTGATAACCCTTGGGTAAATCAGGATAAAAATAATTTTTGCGAGCAAACACGGATCGTGACGCAACTTCAGCCCCGATAGCTAAACCAAATTTAGCGGCCATTCGCACAACTTCCTCATTCAACACGGGCAATACGCCAGGTAAACCTAAATCTACGGCACAAGCTTGCGTATTGGGATCGGCACCATAAGCAGTTGAAGCCCCTGAAAAAATTTTACTTTTCGTCGCTAATTGAGCGTGAATTTCAAGGCCAATAACGGTTTCATACATAACAATCACCTCTTTAATTTATTAATAGTCGTGCAGCAAAATAAATTGGGTTTGAAAATCGGGC
>JAYQWI020000075.1:0-3305 GCA_035871815.2 Candidatus Parabeggiatoa communis | reverse complement strand
GGGCAAAATATCGGGATGAAGACCAATTTCAGGTTCTTCAAGGCATACCAATGAGGGTGGATTTGGATCAAGGAGTAATGCCATTAAAAAGAGATAATGCAATGTGCCATCGGATAATCGAGGTGCTGGAATGGGTTGACTCAAGCCCTTTTCACGAATAAATATTTGTACTGTGCCACCGTAAATTTTAATACTGAGTTCTTCCGCGTTTTCATAAAATTTTTGAAACTGTTCAAGTATCTGTTGACTACCGAGTTGATATTGTAAGTCGTTTAAAACGAGGCCCAGGTTACTGCCCTCTTCTTCCAAAGGATGTTCTGGTAAATCCGTCTGTTGTGGTTTTCTCAAGACGGAACCGTCTCCAATGTGCCAATTGCGATATAAAGCGATTTCAGACAATTGATTTCTGAGCGCAAAAATGGCTTCATAATTGTTCTGCTCATCCTCAAAATTCATTGAATTTGATAGAATACCTTGGGCAATCACCGATTTATCAGGAGCTTTATAATGTTTTTTGTCTATGGTGAAGCCATTAATCACTTCATTCACGATTTCAAGTCTCTGATTAACGCTCGTTAAACTCAGTGGATAATCGATTGGTTCAACGGCCTCATTCAGAACAATTCCAATTTGAGCCGTGGGATTTTTATTTTCTCCTTTCCAAAGAAATTCATTGACTCCCCCTCCTTTACGAATGGGGAGAAGTAAATTGGTGGGGAGCGCCTTCAAAAGGCTAAAGGCTTCAATTAGATTAGATTTACCTGAACCGTTTGGGCCAATTAATACATTGAGCGGTTGCAATTCGATTTCTGCTCTACTGTATGATAGAAAATTTTGTAGTTTTAACTTTTGGATAAGTTTTTTGCCAGTCATTGAGTTTTTTTTCTAAATAATCAGAGTACAAAGGATTTTATGGCTATGAGAATCAAATCAACGTTCTATTGAGTTACTTTCAACAAGATAGAACGTTGATTATCATGATGAAACTGATTGATACTGATTTTTAAAATCGGCGTTAATCATGACAATCAGTCAAATCAGCGTTCTATCCTTAGCCTATATAACCACTCTTATTGAATATAGGAAATGCTGGCTATTTACCTTACCACAATATTTTCACTGGATAATTCTTAAATACGCTATCAGCACTCACCAAATAGGCATTTTCAATAAAAGCTTGGGCAATCAAAATGCGATCAAATGGATCTTTATGCACAGCTTCTTTAAGCTGAAAAGGGAAATTGTACAATGCTGAAATAGGTTCTGTTGTAATCGGTAAGATTTGCAAATCATTGGTTTGGCATTGTTCTTCAATCATTTCTTCCAGAGAAATATTCAACTCAAGTTTACCCAGTTGATGTTTGATTTGCATTTCCCACACACTGGCAATACTGAGATAGACGATTATTGCTATCTTTACAAGCCTCTAATGCCAACTTGGACAGTTTTTCCGATTCATGTCTTAACCATAAAAAAATATGAGTATCAAGCAGTAAAGTCATTTTTCAAAAAGCCCTCCCCAAATGTCATCTGGCAAAGGGGCATCAAAATCATCACTCATTTTGATTTTCCCCTTGTATTCATCAATAGTACGCGTTTTAGCAATTTGTTGTGTTGGTGCCACTAATTTTGCAAAAGGTGTTTTATCTCTAATAATGACAATTTCCTCCCCCATTTTTAAGGGGGCTATTAACGCGGCTAAATAGCTTTGGGTTTGATTTAGAGTAACCGTTTTAGTCTGCATTTTTGTTCTCCGCTTTAAACGTTTTTAACATGATGGCTTCTCCCATCAACAACAAACTAATTATACCTATTTTTTATTAAGCATTCTATCGACTTTCAACAAGATAGAACGCTGATTATCATTAGTACAACGGATTGACTTCATTCTCGGATTTTTTAAGCATTATCAGTGTCAATTATGAAAATCAGTTAAATCTGCCTTCATTTAATCCGGGGATGAAGCTAATCCGTTGTACTCATCACGATACTCAATTACGGCAAACAATACATAATCTGGCTATCTCCATTGCGGTAATCTATCCGATAATCTCCGCAACCGTCATGGTTAACATCACCAATATCTTGGACTTGTAGGCCAGATTCCCTTTTTTGTCCACGGGTAACTAAGTAATCAAATTGCCCTTGATATCGGCGTGTGCCTGCCCGTATCACCACTTGCCCCTCACTGCCTAATACGGCATCGTTTTTAAACAACGTTTGCAAGGCTTCTGGATCGGCCGATGCGGGGTAAATGGGTTGGTGACGACGAATACCCTTGTCATCATCAAACACAAAAGAGACGGCGCTGTTGGTAATCGCAAAACCTAATGCGGTTTCAGCAGGTACCTGTTGAGAGTACAAACTGGAACGCAGCATGAGATAGTTTGCTTTATCCAACTGGATTTGAATATTACCATTGTCTTGCATCATGGCTCTCTCAAGCCCAAAACGGCGTAAGGCCTGATTAAAAGCCTTAGGGGCCTGCATCACCGGTTGGCCAATCACTTCTCGTCCCGTGTGCGTAATGAAGATAACGCTGTGATCGGGTTGTAAGTACACACCCTGCCGGATATCTCTAGCCACCTGTTTTTTCATAATGTGCCTGACTTGCAGGGGTAGCACGGCATAAAGGATGTCTTCGCTCTCGATTTCTAAGAAGCCCATGACCGGATTTTGTCTTAAGACAAAACCGTTATTCTTCAATTGAGATAAGCTGTTGATAGCGCCTAAAATGCCACCTCTGGCGCTGTTGTACAGCACATCGTCTGTCAAGTTCACGGCATGCTTACCAAACACATCCTCTTCCATTCTCCCTAACAGATTACCTAAATCAATCTCTTCAGGAATCAGACTGTTGTTTTCAAAACGCACGCCTTCTCCTAATCCATCTTCGCTCTGAATGACAGCCGGATCAATCACAGAATTGCCACCAATCACAACATTATTTAATTTGGCACCCGTGGTGATATTGACATCCCTGAGAATGGCCGCGGGTTGATCAGATTGGTTAGGATGACTTGGGCCACTGATTTCGCCCGTGACTGTGCCGCCAGTCAATTGCGTGTTGGGCAGTAGCTCGACATCTTGCACCCAACCAGCATTCTTGACGTTACCCGACAGTTTAACACCCGCTACCGTTCCTTTCGGGGAAATTCTGGCATCTTGCAAGGGCGGTGCGTCTTTATCCTCTGAAATCATCGCACAATCAATAACTTGCTCTGCTTCACACTGCTTTGAATCACTTTCTGTGATAGTGAGTGTGGCTTCGCTGGGCGTACCTAATCCGGCATTGTCGCTGGCAT
>JAYQWI020000074.1:0-3586 GCA_035871815.2 Candidatus Parabeggiatoa communis | reverse complement strand
CCACTATTGACTCTCCTAAAAAGTTGCAAGATAGCAGTTTATCCCCAGAATCTAGCCAAACAGTGTGGGCAAGGGCGTTAGCGGCGCAAGGAGAAGGATTATGGATGTTAGAAGCTTATCAACAAGTCGCGGAAATTGCTGAAAAACATTATCCCGCACGCTTATTACGGGACAGATTAGAAAAGGGATTGCGAGTGGTACATAAGTAGTCATATCAGCAGTTTATTTTGTAGGGTGAATTGACCTAAGCGTATTCGCCTTACAAAATCCTATCAGAGTTGGAAAAATCCTAGAACCCATTTTGGTGTCAAAACACCTGTTAATTAACTGAGGTTTGTTTATGAAAAAATTAACGGCGTATTTATTCATTGTCTTATTGATGAGTTTGTTAGCTCCTGTGACGGTGGCTTACGATCCTGATGATCTCATGAGACTTATAAGGATAAAAAAGTGTGTCGGATGTGATCTTAGCGGGGTCAATTTAAATCCTTATTTAAATCATGATTTTTTTTATTTTTTTCATCTTGAAGAACCTAATCTAAAAGGGGCTAACCTTGAAGGAGCTAATCTAAAAGGGGCTAACCTTGAAGGAGCTAATCTTTATCAGGCTAATCTTTATCAAACTAACCTTGAAATGGCTAACCTTGAAAGTGTTAACCTTCAGGGGGCTAATCTTCAAAAAGCTAATTTGATAAACGCCAAGCTTTGGAGTGCCAATCTTGAAAATGCTAACCTCCAAGAAGCTAAGCTTGACGGGACTAACTTTTGGAACGCTAAACTTATTAAGACTATAATTTCTAGAACAGAATTTTCCAAAATAGATCAAGGATTTTTTGGTGAACCATCTATAAGATTAGGAGTTAAGTTTTCTGTTGAGACTATTGTTGTTAAGCGAAGCGGGGAGGGATACTGGAATAAATTTCAGGGTTTGTCTGGAAAAGACTATGAAATAAAGGTTGATAATATCAACCGTAAAGCGGATGTAGTGATTAGGCTTTATGATTCTAGTCTTAATTTACTTAAGACAGTTGACGAACATCTTCACGCTAAAAGTGAAAAACTGGTTTGGACTGCGCCACAATGGAATGATGAGGATTATTATGTCAATATCAGAGGAACTCACCTTGACAAGGATTCGTATAAACTTCAAGTATACGAACTTGTTTTAGGTGATGATATCCCTCTAACGGGAGTTGATTCTACTATTCTTAGAGAAAAAAAGCCCCCTAGAAAAAAGGAAGCTATTTCAGTTCCAAATAATGAGCAAACTTCAGACGATGGCATTGATTTGACTGATGAAACTATTTCATCTCCAAATAATGGGCCTACTTCAAACGATGAGTACCATCTTGAAAACACAGAATTACAAAAATTATTAAAAAAGGCTAACAAAAGCAAAGAATTAGGCCAATACAACAAAGCTTTAGGCTCATATAATAAAGTTCTGCCTCTAGTTCAGAAACTTGGTGACAAAAAACAAGAAGGCAGTACATTGAACCTCATTGGGGAAATGCACCATAATCTTGGTCAATCCAAAGAAGCTTTAGAAATCTATGCTCAAGCACTGACTCTCTATGAAAAAGTGATTGATGATAAATCTCTCGCTGGGGAAACACTTATCAACCTTGGAGCGGTTTATAGCGATTTATACCAACACAAAAAAGCGTTAAATTGTTACGAACGTTCAGTAAAACTCTTTCAAAAAGCTAAAGATCAAAATGGAGAGGGAATAGCACTTGCTAACATGGGTAACGCCTTCTATAACATGGAAAAATATCAGCAAGCTTTGACTCATTATCAACAAGCTTTAAAGAGATTTCAAAAAACATCAGATAGCCATAATAAAGGAGGTATTTTTCTTAATCTGGGTAATACTCACCTTAGCTTAGGCCAATATCAAAAGGCACTAGAAAGCTACCAAGAAGCACAGAGAATTTACAACACAATAGAGGGTGTGGCAGATGGTGATGCGTTAGCTTTTTGTGGTATCGGATATGTTGAAAAAATATTAGGACAATATGAGCAAGCATTGTTATCATTTAAAAATTGTCTGAAAATTCTCAAAAGATTTGAGCCACTTGATAATAGCTTAATTCTTGATAACCTTTGGCTAGCTCAAGCCCAACTGGCTTTTGTCGAAACACACTTAAATAAACATAAAAAAGCCGTTCGCCACTATCGTCAAGCTTTAGATAGTATAGAATCTTTACGGACGACTTTAAGCAGTGAAGCAAATAAACTGCTATTTATTCAGGATAAATATTACGTTTATGATGAATTTATCCAATTATTGCAATCCTTGCATCAGAGATACCCAATAGTGGGCTATAATTATGAAAGCCTGAAAGTTTTTGAGAAAAAACAAGGCAGAATTTTTGTGGAAAAAATCGCCAAAAGCGGCGCACGGCGTTTTGCTAACTTGCCCCTTGAAAAAGCAGATTACGAAAGAGAGTTAGAAGATCAACTTGCCAAAATTCGTGCAGATTTCATCAACAAGTGGCCTGAATTAAATAATGAACAAAAACAGGATGAAATCGGAATTTTGGTAGAACGTTTTAAGATGCTGAAAAAAGAACAACAATCTTTTCGAGAAAAGCTTGAAGATGACTTTTTCGACTATTACACGCTTAAATATCCGCAACCGGCTACCTTGGAGACATTGCAAAACCGTGTTCTCAAAGAAGGTGAAATGTTCTTGATATATGGCGTGATGGAAAAAAAAACCGTTTTGTGGGCAGTGGGTAAGGGATATTTTGAAATGTTTACCCTTTCAGGTGAAGCAGCCCTTAAAAAACAGGTTTATGATTTTCTCAATGTGATCAACATCATGCAAAAAGCAGTGAAAAAAGCCAGTCAATTGCCATTCACTCACCAAGATTTACAGGATTGGTTAGTTCAAAAAAATAGAGACACGCTACCCGAACTGATTAAAATTAGCCACAGTCTTTATCAAACATTGTTGCCTGTCGAAGTTCATAAACGATTGGAACAGGCTAAACTGGTTTACATCGTACCAACGGGGCCGCTTTATGCTTTACCGTTTGAAGCTTTAGTGACTCTCAAAAAAAAGGAGACACCGCATTATCTCATTCAAGATTTTGCGATTGCTTATTTGTCCTCGGCTTCCTTACTTAAAACCTTGCGCGATGTCCAAGCACGTCGAAAAAATAAAGCATCACAACCTTTGTTAGCCTTTGCCAATCCAGATTTTCCGCCCTGCGCTAAACAAAATATCCAAAAACGCAGTGTTGATAGAGATGACTTTATTGGCTTACGCACTCAGGCTTATCAAAAGTTAGTTGATGGCTGTTTTCGACACTTACCGGAAACGGAAAAAGAAGTGACGGAAATTGCTCATTTTCTTAAAGCCCCTCTTGACAAAGCGTTAAAATTGCATGAGGCAGCGACTCGTGAAAATGTACTCAAGACAAAATTAGATGATTACCGTTATCTGGTATTTGCCACCCATGCGCTTTTACCTCATAAAACGAACAACATTGCTCAACCCGCTTTAGTTCTCACGCACAATAAATCACAGGATGAACAAGCTTATTTGACCATGGTGGATGTATTGGGGTTAAAACTC
>JAYQWI020000073.1:0-3049 GCA_035871815.2 Candidatus Parabeggiatoa communis | reverse complement strand
TCTAAACAAGGAAACAACGTAGAAGTTTGCCCGTAACTATGAGAGGCAGGCAAAAAAAGCAGGATACGATCATCGGAATGAGTACCAACCGTGTCAACAAACGTGCGGATATTGGAAACCAAATTATCGTGCGAAAGAGTCGCCCCTTTAGGAAAGCCGGTGGTACCTGACGTATACAGAAGAGCGGCCGGGTCCTCTGGAGCCATCTCAATAGCCAACGCCGTAGGCGAAGCATTTGCCATTAATTCACTCAAGGCCCTATCGGTTTTGGCATCGCCCTCAGCGATTAAAATCTGCTTTAACTGGGAAATCTCTTCAGCCAGCACATTGGCACGCAAGACTTCGGTGGTGATTAGTATTAAAGCGCCACTATCCTCAATAATATATTTCACTTCCTCCGCTTTCAAGGCTGAATTGATAGAAACTGGCACCGCGCCAATTTTTTGAATGCCAAGATAAGCAGTGACAAAAGCGGGAATGTTGGGCAAAAACAAAGCCACCCGATCCCCACCGGAAATTCCTAATGCAGATAAACCATTAGCGATCCGATTACTCATTTCATTAAGTTCACGATAGGTAAAAGAGGTTCCTTCAAAAATCAGTGCCGGTTTATCTGGGAAAAGGTGTTGACTACGTTCTATATTTTGAGCCAAATTCATTTAACAATTATCCTATTTTAGAAACGAGAGGTTAAATTTTTTCAATGGAACACAGAAGTGCCCTAAGTTGATAGGTACCAAAAGCCTCGTTATATGGCGGAGCATTTGAGGTTAATAGATTGGCATTGGATTCCCAAATACCAAATTCTTGATCCGGTTTTTCCGGAAACCACCAGCCGTGATCAATATTGATGACACCCGGTTTTATATCCGTTGTTACCAAAGCCTTCATCTTGATTTTGCCACGAGGCGATTGCACATAAATCCAATCTCCATCGCTAATTCCATGAGGTGTGGCTGTGTCAGGGTGTACTTCTGCCAAGGGATGCGGTCGTCGTTTTCGCAGCGAGTTTATCTGTCGATGTTCACTGTGAAAATATTCCCGTTTCCGGCTGCCAGTGATTAAGACATAAGGAAAATCCTTGGCGGTTTCAGGCTGACTCACCGGACTTTCAGGGGGTTCCTTGTATGAGGGCAATGGATCATAACCCATGTTTTTCAAGACTTTGCTGTATAATTCGACTTTTTTTGAAGGTGTCTTAAATCCTTGTTTTTCAAATTTCCGATATTCATGGGGTGGATAGACTATTGATTTTTCTTTCAAGTCTTCAAAACTCATATTAAACGGTTCAAGCCGATAATTTAAAATATCTTCCAAGGTTTCATCTGAACCCGGTAAATTGAGTCTTTTTGCTAGATCAATCAGCATGTCTTCATCCGAACGGCAAAGTCCCACTTGAACCACCTTTTGTTGAGCGATAATCGCATTTTCAGCCACAAAAGGCATTTCAATGAGTTGTGTGATCTCTGGCCAAAAAGCGGCCGGCAGCACATAATCAGCCAAAGCCGCAGTCGGGGTCATAAACATATCGGCAACAACAAGGAGGTCCAGTTTTAATAAAGATTGATAAACCTCCCTAGAATTAGCGATTGTTGTTAAGGGATTACTGCCAAAATTAAGCAGTGCTTTGATAGGATAAGGTTCGCCGGTTCGCATGGCCTTGAATACCCCCGGAATATGTGCCGACGGTAGAAAACCCCTTAATCCACCCAATAATTTGAACTGTTCTCCCCCAATTCTTTTTTTAATAATTTCCCGAGATAATTTTGCGGTCATCACTGGATAAGGCCGAATAATATTCATGCCCAAAATATCACTGCCTGGTATATCAAGATTTCCAGTCAGTCCGCGGAGCAGTGCGACAGCTCTTACCGTTTGAAGCGAATTCGGCGTATGTTCGAGGCCAACGCCCCATTCCAAAATGGAGGGCTTATCCAGCGCATATTTTCTAGCAACGGTTACAATATCCTTAGCGGGTAGCCCTGTAACCGTTGCTGCCCACTGAGGGGTGTAATTGGTGACATGCGCTTTTAATTCATTGAATCCGGTTGTCCACTTTTCAACAAAAGGCTTGTCATAAAAACCTTCATTGATAATGACATGAATCATGCTCAGGGCCAGTGCCGCATCAGTGCCGGGTCTGATGGGAAGCCACATTTGACAGCGTTTTGCCGTTTCCGATCTTCTGGGATCAACCGCTATGCCAAAACTGCCGGCATTTAATGCTTTTTTGACCGGAAACGATAACTCACCATCTGGATTACTGACCAGTGGATTATGCCCCCAGAACAAAATGGTTTTTGGTAAAACCTTGCCGTAATAATCGGCCACCACAAATCCCCCGTAAGTGAACTGGTTTACCATGATTCTGGGGAGCAAACAATTCGCCAAGCCCGGCTCATACCAGTTAGGTGTCCCAAGAGAATTGGCAAAACGGATAACGTGGGTGTAATGATGCCGACCCGTTCCTTGACCCAAAGCGATAGATTCGGGGCCTAATGTTCGTCTGATATTATCAAGCTTATCAGCGATCTCGTCTAAGGCGGTATCCCAATCAATCTCTTGCCATTTATTTTCTCCCCGGTTTCCGATACGTTTTAAAGGACTCAGAAGCCTAGAGGGATGATACATCATTTCGGGCGTGTAGTGCCCTTTGATGCACATTTGTCCTCGATTAAAAGGAGACTCAGCCGGCTTAACTTTTATCAGTTTACCATTTTTCACCGATAAAAGCATACTGCATCCGCCGTGACATATTCGGCAGACACTTTTAAACGTTTTTTCTTGTTCGCTTAATTCCATCTTGGTTTACCTTCCATGTTCCTGACACACTTGAACTAAAACATTTAATATGATTATAATCATGTTCATTTAGGCTAAAGATAAACTTATCAAGTCCGTTTTGGTTTTAACTCAGTTTGCCGATCAGCCCTACCCAAGGCAAGGTTCCCGCAGATAGTCAAGTAAAACCTCAGCATCTGGCATCATTCCCACGATTTGTTCAAGGTTTATACAATCGTTTTCATCAACCGCTTGCCAAGCTTTATCA
>JAYQWI020000072.1:0-4900 GCA_035871815.2 Candidatus Parabeggiatoa communis | reverse complement strand
AGCCCCCATCGACGCAATCACATACTTTTTATTCGTATTACTCGCGCTTGCCAATCTTTCTGCCTGTTCCATATATCATACCTCATTGTTAATGTTATACCGATAGTACAACTTCTGTTCGATCTCGTTTTGATGTTTGACAAACCGAAGATCAGCGCAGCTAAACTGTGCGAAATAAACGGATTTATTTTAAATTTTAATGAAAGAATTAAAAGTTCATATAGGATACCGTTTTTCTTTGCTAAACTGATCTTATCTAATAAGACTTTCAGACTTTTTAAGTCGATTCTGCCTATAAAACAATCTTAAAAAAAACGACAAGAGTCAACTTAGGCAGCAGCACCGCGTGCTTGCCACTGCTTAGCTTGTTCCTTGCCTTTCTCAAATTCAGCCTTAAAGTATTCCCTGACTTTGCTCGGATCAAAGGTTAAGATCGTACCACCCGATTCAAAGTGTTGAATAAACACTTTACCAACGGCATAAGTGGAAGCGCCACTAAAAAGAGACATGGTAATCATCCCTATTGTCGTGCCCCCAATCGGTATCAGCTTTGACAAACTACCCACCAAACTCATAGTCGCTTCAGTAGGAATCAAGCCCCCTAGCAACGCCCCAATGACGGATTCGCTCATATTATTGGAAAACGGAATATCATATTGCTGAGTTAGGCTGTGCAACATTTTCACTTGAATCCCAGTCACAGCAATCAAATCCACAATTGGAATGGGAATTAACCCGGCACTCATAGAGGCCATCATGTACTGCTTTGTGATCTCATTGGCAGCATCAAGTCTTGCCGTCATTTCTTCATCTGTCATATATATAATACCTCATAATTTCAGTCGTTATTGCAAATTAGAATTGCAGATTGCCACACTTTTGCTCGTTAAAGGGACATTATTTCGTCAATAATAACTGATAACTGATAACTGATAACTGATAACTGATAACTGATAACTGATAAGCTAACAATCCTTTTTCTTAAAACAAGCGTGTAAATGAGACAGCTTAGTCTCAAGTTTACTCAAATCACTCATCAGTTCATCACAAGTGTGTCTTTGTAAACAAACGTAATTTGGATCCACACCTGCGGTGATATTGGTATAAATTTTATAACCCAAGGGATCAGATAACGCCGTGGTTTTTTTCTGATTAAGCAGCATTTGCTCGTTCATCTTATTTTCCTTTTCTCAACACTGACTAACAAGCCTTTTTTGTCATACAAGCGTACAACTGAGCAATCTTATTTTCAATGTTATTCAGATGCAGCATCACATCGGCACAACTATCTGCCTTGAGACAAGTGTAATTGAGATCAACGCCGGCTGTGATACCCGTAGTCTGTTTATATCCCAAGGGAAAGGCTAAACAATGGTTTGTTTTATCATTGCGAACTTGCGCCTTCATCTTTGTTTCCTTTTAAATTAGGCAACCAGAAGGGATTGCGCCTACGATTGTATTGGGATTAGAACAATCCTAGACTAATGCTTTTTTTGAAACAAGACTTGTATCCCAGATACAATCAAATTGTCAAAATTTTCCGTCTTGCTTTTGAAGCACGAAGGATATGCCATAATCAAATCCAAATGACGTATATTATACCCTTCATGATACCGTTTTTTATTTAAGATGTGATCATAATCATTCCACAATTGACGGTATTTTTCTAGCGGCCATTCGTTGACATGAGGAAAGTTACAGTCTGCAACATTCTGTAATAGTTCTTTTTTCCAAAAGAACTGACAATATGGCACCGTGATGACGGGAATAGCGTGGAGTCCTAATGGTGACATGTAGAGTGGATCAAAACAGAGATAAATATAACCGCCTGATTTACATACACGTATCATTTCTCGTAATGCCGCTTCTGGATCATTGATGTGTTCAAACGCATTAAAAGAAAAAATAAAATCAAAACTCTCATCCTCAAACTGTAACTTTGTTGCATCCATTTCTAGAAGTTTTACCCCTTCTTGGATGGCTTTCTCCTCAAACCGTTTAGAATTTAAATCAATAGCTGTAGTGAGATATCCCATGCGTTGTAGAAAATAACTCAAAATACCCGTTTGAGATCCTATTTCAAGGAGATTTTTAGGACCTTTGGGGGCGGGTAAGCATGTCCTAATTAAATCAGCTATATCCTTTGCGATGACTTCATCTCTCTTATAGAGATTCGCACGACGTTTCTCGTCGCTCACCGACTGTAAATTGACGTAGGATGAGAAGTAGTCTTTTTGTTGTTCTGAAAGCGTATCCAACATTTCTCGTTCAAGCCAAACCGGTGTTTTTGGAGCCTGTTCAAAGACTTTCTTGGCCTTTTGACTTTTAATTTTAGCGTAGATAGCCAATACTCTAAAAGTGAGCTGTTTAAGAAAAAACGACTTTGCGATAACTTTTTTGACGGTTGACTTGAGTAACTTTTTCATTTTGTACCCTGAAAAATCTCTTGGTTCTAATTAATGGTATTTGGGAGAGTGCCTAGTGCAAAAGCAAAAGTCGAAAGACTACCCTCTATGAGTAATTATTTTATTTTGCTTCTATTTTCATTAACCACTGACACCGTTCCCCCAGTGACTGGTGTTTTCATTAATACACCGCTTCGCTGTTCTTCTGTTCACAATTTTATATAGAAGTTTTTGCACACAAAAACGGCTATAGTGAACACAATACACAAAATCATAATTCTTATGTGTAATTTACACTCTCTTGCACTAGGGTTTTATCCCCGCGCCGCCTTTGAGTTTTTCTTTGCCTTTTTCCAATTGTTCAGCATAATACGCCTTTACTTTTTGCGGATCAAAAGTCAAAAAGGTGCCACCCGATTCAAAATGTTGGATAAAGACTTTGCCTAGCGCATAAGTTGAAGCCCCACCCAATATAGACATGCTTATCATACCCGTCATTTGTCCATAGAGGGGTATGCTTTTTGCCGCACTTGCCGCATTGCGAGCCAATGAGAAAGGAATGCCAGAACCCAGTAACGATGCGATTAATGATTTGCCTATATTTTTAGAAAATTCAACACCATACAATTTAGCAAGACTGTGCAACATTTTGACTTGAAGACTTGATAAAGCGGCTATATCCACTATTGGAATAGGCACGATGCCCACAGCAACTGAACCCAGCATATATCTATTAACAATATTATTCGCGTCATTTGCTTTCGTTTCTATTGGTGTCATTTTAAGCCTTTTCCGTGTGGTGGTTCAACAATTAATATATTGACAGTCAGATTTTGGGAATCAATGGATTGTTTATGCTGAATAATCAGCTTCAATCAGGCCATAAATCTGCCGTCTAAAGCATTCTATTTAATTAATCAAAAAACTTCCAATCTTCTACATAGCTGCCCACAATCGCTTTAGGATATCCCGGATCAGCACGGTAGTCTACCATATCATAACGAATATGCTCATCTCCTCTAAAAAAATAAGCTTTTCCATTTCCCCAAGCAATGGCGGCATCAATCCGATCAAAAGTGACACCAGCCCAACGGGCTTTAATCGGTTGCGGATAACCCAAATCGGCCTGATTGTCGTTAATATTATATCGAATATACTGTTTCCCCATAAAAAAATAAATAGACTCTGGGCCCGCATTTAAGGCCGCATCAATCCGCTCAAAAGTCACTCCCGGCCAGCCTGAAGCAATAGGCTTTGGATAGCCCTTATCCACTGTCTTGGTATCGATATCAAAACGAATATACTGATTGCCTTTGAAAAAATACAGTTTTCGACTCAGATCATCTCCCGTAAATGATTGAGTATATGCCCCCTCTAATGCCGCATCAATTCGCTCAAATCCCGGCGTTTGATATAAATCAGGCCATAATGTACTGATTTTATTGGGTTTATAGGTTTCAGCGTTTTCTATCTCATAACAAGTATATTTGAGTCCTCTCAGAAAATAAACATTTTGATCAACATTGACAACGGTTGAGATGGGCATAAAAGTTGTGGCCGTTTTATAGGCCTCTAACAGGGCATCCGCTTTCGCTTGATCAGCGATCAGCGTCCAAATCCCAACCGCCTCAAGCGCGATCACTTGCGGATTTTCTTTAACCGTGTTCAACCATTCATCATAATGTGCTTTATCAAAAGAACTCAAGGCACCCAGTTTTAATTGATCGCCCCCTTGCCCTAACACCGTACACTCAGAATTATAGTGTAATTTCTCTTGACTCTCTTGCGTATTGGCCGCACTACCGCTCACCAGCCCCGCGTAGCTGGCATTAATGCTTTGTCGGATATCTTGTTTACTCATCTGAGTAGACTTCGCAATGGTAAAAGTCAACATCGCCTTGCCACCAATCCAAGCGCGTTTAATGTAATGCGTACCATAACGTTCAAAAAAACGCTCGTATTCGGTTCTATTTTGATGATCAAATGGCGTTGGGATATTGATATTGAATACCGTTTGATCAAAAAAGGCCATCACATCAGGCAAATAAAGCGTCCAAAAAGGAATAAAAGAAGTCCGCATCGCATAAAAAGACTCTTCTTCAGAACGCAATTGTTCAGCTTGCCCCGCGTTAATATCAATACTGAAAACGCTATGACTGGCTGCCACATTAGCATCAATGCTTAAACGTTTATCAAAATGTTCCCATGATTCCTCAATAATAATCTGCCCAATCGCCTGATTAGCCGGCATAGGTGGACTTTCATTGACTTCATAACCGTCCGGTACTGAATAAGTCGCTCCCGTTTCGAGGGCGTGAAAAGTACGGCCCGATAATGCCCTTTTGAAAAGCACTTTTTTTAATTCATAAGGCTGATGAGGCCGCAAACGGATACCACGGCCAACCACCTCCAATCCAATAATAGGAGGCAGTGTCTCATTGTCAATGGATTGAGTTGTCATTTTTCAGTTATCAGTTATCAGTTATCAGTTATCA
>JAYQWI020000071.1:0-2615 GCA_035871815.2 Candidatus Parabeggiatoa communis | reverse complement strand
AATGACAAATCCAAATAGCCTGAAGTGGCTAACACCGTTACTGTTGTTGTGTAGTATTTCCTTAATATCTAATGCTCAAGCCGGGAGTACTTTAAGTGCTGGCAAATATCACGTCTGTGCCATACAAGAAGATAACACGCTGATCTGCTGGGGTGCCAATGGCAATAACCAAGCCGATCCTCCCAGTGGCACATTTAGCGAAATCGAAGTTGGACATGACTTTGGCTGCGGTTTAAAAACCGATGGTTCATTATCCTGTTGGGGAAGGGATACCGCAGGTGAAACTTCTCCGCCGCCTGGTAAATTTATTCAGGTGGCTGTAGGCGGTAATCACGCATGTGCTTTACCAAATAATGGGGTACCCATTTGTTGGGGGGCAAATGGTAGCAGTCAATCGTCGCCCCCCCCCGGCCCTTTTAAGCAACTGGCTTTAGGTGCTGCTCACAGTTGTGGTTTAAAACCCGACGCTACAGTGGAATGCTGGGGTTTAAATGATCATGAGCAATCCAATGTGGCGGCAGAGACTTTTTCCGATATTGTGGCAGGGTACCAAACCACCTGTGGTATCAAGACTGATGGTGTAGCAATTTGTTGGGGGCATACTGCCAAGTCTTATGGTTATTTGACTCAGATTGATTTTGGTCTTCAGGGGGGGGCTACACGGGATGGTGCATCTATATTTTGTGGGTTAAAAGCAGACAAGACGTTGAGTTGTCCGTCAATGAGCTCAGTGCCTAGCGGCGTGTTTTCTTATGTTACTACAGGTGGTCATTCTACCTACGATGATCCTCCTGGTAGTAATAACGCGGGCTATTATTTTTATAGCTTCGCCTGCGGCATCAGAGAAAATGGCTTAGTAGCCTGTTGGGGAGTTAATAGCAACGACCGAGCCACTCCACCAGTCGGTGTGAAGGTAAAACAGCCATCTGGTTTTACCCCACCATCACATCTGGGTAGTTGTACACAACCAGAACTTGACAGCGCATACGGGGCTGGTATGTCAGCTTGTAAAACTAATCCAGCTTCCTGTGGCATTACAATGGATGGTGCTTGCCCTGTTGATGAGACTTGTCCTGTTTGTCCTGTGGTAGAATCTTGTCAAAAAATTGAAACTGAACAAGTACGTGCGGAAGGTAAAGATGAAGGAATAGCCAGTTGTAGGACGAATCCAACATCTTGCGGTATTGTTAATATTCCTAACCTTGATACCATTTCTGGCACCTATTTATTCTTTGTTCCTAATAAACCAATTGACGCTGTTAATAATTCAGTCTTTTATAATGTTGGCGACAAAATTGAAATCGACTTGGTGGAAAACTTTCAGCAAGCCAATCGTTTTGAAAATGTTGACTTATGGGTAATTCTTGAATTCCCAAGTACGGATTTATTCTATAAAACACCAATGGTTATTGGCGACTTCAGTCCTATCCCTCAAGCTTTTAAAGAGGATTTAGATTCTACACAAACAACTAACCGTATTTTAGAATTTGAAGTAGTAGCGGGTTTAGGAGGAGATTATACCTTTTCAGCTGTCTATGTAGCAGAGGGTAAAAATCCGATGACAGATGGTTTTTTCGTACAACGCTCTAATGTGGCAAGATTAGATGTTGTATTGCGTAATCGCCACTAAGGAACGTGCATAAATTAAATTCGACAACTATGGCACTAATGTGGTAGCAGATGAAAAAATAAATTACTTTGAAGGAAAGCAAAAAATGATTGGGCTTTATAATAAAGAAATTGAAGCCCAAATGCAAGAACTGTACAATCGTCTAAGTGAAAAAAATAGGCGTTTATATGCTGGAATTGATGTTTTATGTACCTTATGGTGGTGTCAGTTAAGTTGCGCGTCTTTTTGGTTGTTCATGTGATACAATTTTACGTGGGATCAAAGAACTTAGTGAAGAAGAAACACTTGCCCCAAACCGTGAAAGAAAAGCAGGAGGGGGTAGAAAGCTTGTGCTTGAAAAACATCTTGAGATTGATGAAGTATTTCCACTTTTGTTAAAAGAGCATACAGCAGGTGAGCCAATGGATGAAAAGGTCAAATGGACACGTTAATCCGTTGTGTTCATGGTGGGCAAACGGGCGATTGAGTTTAGAGGTAATCTTTGAGGAATGAGGCAGCCCGCTTACCCACCCTACGATCAATGCCATTAACTTAAGTAAGGGCAAACACACCGTCTATTCCCCAACTAATGCCAGTGCTTTATTGATCACTTTGCGGGAAAGATACATTCCATTGCTAAGTAATTGTTCTACAATGGGTTTTGCTGCTGGGATCAATCCTCGTTGTTTGGCGATTAGCACTAATCCAAGTGTGCCGCGTACTGGAATCCCTAAAGTCGAGGCACAGCGGCGTGCGGCTAAATCATCTATAATGGTTTCGGTGTTTGGATTGTCATAAGCCCATGTCAATACCGCTGATTCGCCGGCACCTAAATGATAAGACTCAATAACTTTTGGTATCGGTGGGGTGTCAATCACAACTAACCAACTGGTTTGGGCCAGTGCTTGCCTGGTGATATCTTCATTTCCGTATTGTTGAATCTCTGCCTCAACGGCAACGGGTACAAGCACTTCTTTATTAACGACTTGCTGTAATAAGTCAAATT
>JAYQWI020000070.1:0-1575 GCA_035871815.2 Candidatus Parabeggiatoa communis | reverse complement strand
ACAAAAACGGGGATCTTTCATCATCCAAGGCCGATGGGTATCTAAACCTAAAACGATTTCGCGTGCTTTGGGTTCAAATTCTGCCTGAATCTCCGGCGTAATATCACTGGTTTTAAACTGATTGATATTATCCCAAGTGATGCCTAAACCTTTTTTTAACAAATCCTCTTGTAAACAGAGAATATCCCATCGTTCCCAATAACCTTTAGGGTTGGCAGCGGTAGGGGGCACGATTTCTTTTTCAGGCGCAAAATAAGCGCCCATCATATTTAATAACCGTGCCACCATTGAAGTGCCAGAACGATGCATGCCTAAAACAATTAATTGCATTGCAATTTTTCTCCCATTTCGTTAAAACCTATCTCACGCAAAGGCGCAAAGGCGCTAACTCAGTTTTATTAGCGAAGCACACCAAAGGTTCTTAGCGTCTTAGCGGCTTTGCGTGAAATTAAAAATACCTTATAAATTGAAATAAATTTATGAAAATCTATATCTTTATCACCCACACAAATGATTATTGATAACGATTCACTGATTAACTAAGATACAAATGGATTGCCCAAAGCAACCGAGTTCTGTTATTTCAGTGCCATTATCAAGTTTGACAGGTTGAGGTAATGGAATATGTGGCTTGTCTCCGTCATAGATTGTGGCAATGTTTAATTCCAAGTGCTTTGCCCAAACTTCTATCGCATCACGGCTCAAAAACTGTGTTAATACCTTGTTTGGATTCGTGTCTTTTATCGTACTTGAAAAGAGGGCCCAGTGTGAAGGAATCGCAAATTCCAAAAACGAGAAAACGATACGGCCTCCCGGTTTGAGAACTCTTTTGGCCTCTTCCAAATATTGATAGCTTTCTTCATGTAGTAGATGAGTCAAAACAGAAAAAAAGCAAACGAAATCGGCAGAATTGTCCGGCTCTGGAATGGTTAAACCTTGTGCAATGGCAAAATGCCAATCCTCACGCCGACTGATTTCCTTGGCGTAATCAACCAATTCTGGAACAACATCAATGCCAGTATATTGCCCCTCAAGAAAAGGAGCTAATTGAACCGCTAAGCGTCCACTACCGCAGCCTATGTCAATTACAGAATGCTGCTTTTCCAGTTTGCAATCAAGTAGTAGGTAAAATTCCAATAATCCAAAAGCTTCAAATTCGCCACCTACCGCTAAACTCATCGCTTGATCTCGCTCATAAGCGTTAAGCAAGTTTTTGATGTGTTGATTATAACTCGATTTATAATCAGGAATATGACTTGATGACATCGTATTATAGACTCCTTTATCAGTTATCAGTTATCAGTTATCAGTTATCATTTCAAATCAATAGGTTACACGGTTAATCTTAAAACGGTTGTGAGCGTTCCAATAAAAACGGCTTCTACATAGAAGCCGCATTCTACGATGCTTGTGGCAAAACTTCAAATTTTGATGGTGTCTTATCACCTTAGTACAGCGGATTTGCGGAATCAACGGATTGATCCAATGCAACCAATGAACTAATCCGTTCATTCCCCTGATCCGTTGTACTAAGGTTGTAAAGGATTGACTCAAGGCAACCCATAAACTAATCCG
>JAYQWI020000069.1:0-7176 GCA_035871815.2 Candidatus Parabeggiatoa communis | reverse complement strand
GAGAACAACCGCCTAAGTGCGATTGACATTCCCAATGCCGGTCGGGTAACCTACAACACCTATCACTGGAATCGTCCAGCGAAAATCACCCTACCCGGTGGCAGCCAGATTGACTTAGCCTACGATCCTTTGATGCGCTTGCTGTCCAAAGCCGTTAAAGATCCCGCACAACAATTCCTGATGGATTACGAGTATGAACACTCGCCGGCCAACAACATCACGAAAAAGACAACGGAACAAGGCGAATACGCTTATCAATACGATGAGTTATCTCGCTTAACTCAAGCCACCAACCCCGTGCTTGAAGATGAGAATTATACCTACGACTTACTGGCTAATCGTTTAAGTGCTTCAGGTGTGGAAGGAAGCTATGATGCCAATAATGCGCTACTGACTTATGGCGAAACGGCATTTGAATACGATGCCAACGGCAACTTGATTAAAAAGACGGTTGGTAGTCAAGTCACTCATTACGAGTATAATGTTGAGGGCCGTTTAATTCGGGTGACAGATGGCGAAAATAATCTCATCGCTGAATACGACTACGATCCTTTTGGCCGCAGAATCTGGAAAGAAGTTGAAGGGGTTAGAACCTATTTTGTCTATGCTGCTGAAGGCCTTATTGGCGAATACGATGAAAATGGTGTCGAAATCAAAGGTTATGGTTATCGCCCCAATTCAATGTGGACAACTAATCCCTTATTCCAGAAAACCAATGGTAGTTATTATTGGTACCAGAATGATCATATTGGTACACCGCAGAAATTGATTGATAGCCAAGGTAATGTGCTTTGGGCAGCGGTTTATGAAGCCTTCGGGAAGGCAAAGGTTGATGTTGCGCTGGTTTCAAATCATCTGCGGTTTCCCGGGCAATATTTCGATGAAGAAACGAGCCTACATTACAACTTCTTTAGGGATTATGATCCCAAGCTTGGTAGATACATCAAGTCTGACCCGATTGGATTAGGAGGGGGAATAAACACCTATGTGTATGCCTCAAATAACCCTGTTTTTTTTATTGATTTCTTGGGTCTTGCTTACAGTCCAATTGGAGAACATGGTTATAATTGTAGGCCGTCAATAGCGCCTTGGACTGAGGAATGGTGTGACAAGTTAAAGAATTTTATAAAAAAACAGCGCGAAATGCTAAAGCTTTATCAGGAAGTTGCAAAAGGTAACCAAGAGGCTATAAGCTCTTTGCAAAATGATGTGGAAAAGCTTGCCGATCCTTCTATGAAAGGTTGCTTTGTCAATCCAAAAATCACGGAAGTTCCAGGTGGCACAGAGATATGCGTCGTACATGAGTGCGAACATATAATGCAGTTTGTGGATGTTGTCAGAGAACTTATGAAGGGAGGCAATATAAAGGAACCAGCGTGGCAGAAAAAAGTGGCTTTATGGGAAATAGAAGCTTATAAAGTTGGAATAGAACAAGGCGAAAATGCTTATAATGCTCATTGTGGAGGCTGTCAACCAGGAGAGAGGTGGAAGTAAACACCCAGCCATTAGTGTTCCTATTTGAATCATGGAACAAATTGGCTTGTGATGTTTTAAATTCGTCATAGCCATTCCACAAATCATTTAGAATTAGGGCTTGTAAAGAAATAACCAGGTCATTTTGGCAGAAAAATTTATTTTGACCTATAGACATTAAGAAATAGAATTTTTCATATAAAAGCGGCTAAAAACAACATTCTTATGCGCCATTGAAAATTTGTTCAACTTATACTCCAAACGTTCAAGTTTCCGGAGAATCAAAGGGGCAACCAATACCGATAATCTGAACGTCTGAAGTATATTTCTTTACAAGCCCTTACTCTATTTTCTGGTATTTTGATAATAATCGTTTAACTCTCTCGTTTATGGGAGTCTATGATAAAACATACTCAATAATTTATGAACGGGTACTAATGTTTTTTGATGAAGCCTTTCCAAGAATCTCTTAACCTGCTGTATTTTTTGTATTTATTGGAGCCTATTTCTTGTAATGGAGATTGTTGGTATTTATTGTTTTGATTTATATTTTGATTTATCAATGTTTCGGACAATTTTTAAAGGTATAACTTCAACAGGCGCAAAGCCTTCTTTTTAGGACATCTATCTAATTAAATACAAATCAGGCAAAAATCTGAGTTTGATTTAATTGGGCTTAGTCAAATCAAGCCCTTATAAAGCCTCATTTTATGTATGAGATTAAAAACTGTCCGAAGAGCCTCTCGCAAAACTATTGGGCATAAACAAAAAATCAATGATTTACAAGCTCTTAAGTATTTATAAGTTATTGATTTATGGTTGAAAATAAAATTTTGCAAGTGCCTCCGAAGCATTGTTTATAAATTGTAAAGTAAAAATATCACTTTTAATTACACCCATAACAAAGATAAGACATGATAAAAGCGTTTGATATATCTTAGTTATTTAATGTAACTTTTTTTGAATCTGGTAAAAACGATATGAAAATATTTGGATTGATAATAATAGTCATAATATTGTCTTGTGTTTTAGTTATAAAAGACAATATTGAATTAAAAGAAAAACATATTACTATACAAATGCCAACAGATAAGGATACCTATTTTTGTGTCTATGGTATTCATGATATTTATCTTGTTTTTCATCCTGATAGTAATTTCTCTATAATTAATGCCGGACATTTTGGAACTTTGCTAATGGACAGTGGAATTTGGGTTCAAGATAAAAAAGGAAAGATAACTCTTAAATCAGAAAACGAAAAAAAGGATTATTATCTGACACCAACAAAATATAAGACATTTACGTTTTTAGTATGGGAAAAAGCATTATGGAGTGATGATTATACACTCAGCAAAATAAAAAAAGAGATTGACTTAGAAAACAGGGTGCCCTCCGGAGTCTATTCTTACGTTGATATGGATTCAGTGTATAGAATGAAATTGTTTAAATCATTTCTTCTAATAATATTTCCAATATTAGTTGTTGTTATTTTATTTTTAAGGAAATATGTACAAGAAAAGATTAAGAAAAATGATTTATGCATTTCTTTGAAAATAAGTTATTTTGTCACGTTTTTAGCCATTGTAATATTTTCATCTTACTTTTTATTTAGTCTTCATGGAATTTTTGAACATATACCAAATTATTTCTTATCTCTGTATTTGATAATAAATGGCATTATTGGAATAACAGTGTATGGAATTTCCAAGTATATATGTTTCAAAGTAATCAAAAAATCATCCTCTAATCCGAAGTAAACATAATTTTGCACCGTTTTTTTTACAGTGAACAATTCTTATGAACTCTTGTCTTGAATGACTTAGCATTGATGAAAAAAACTTGAAATTGCCCCCCCAGTTTTACCCTTCCAAAAGGAAACAATAATTAATGAACCTATCTAAAAACCTCATAAGAGTTGATTTGATTATTTTAGGGTTTAATTTATTGATGAACCCCGTACAAGCTGATTTCAGTTCAAATTCTCAAGAGAGTGCTTTTAGGATATATATCCTAAATGAAGCGTTAGAGTATTCTGAGGGTCAATTGTGGAATGCGCTAAAAAATGTGGATTTAAACAAGAGTCTTTTTCTGATTACTGAACATGATATAGACAGTTATAATTGGCAGGATCAGTCAATAATTCTTAACGAATTGGTTTCTGATGAATTATTAAAGCATGTTTTTAAAGATGGCTTTTCAAGAGAAAAGAGGCATACTTGGAGTCGGTTTGAATATGCTCTTAGCTACAAACAATTTTTAGTTATGCTAAAAGAAGAAAAATTGTATGGT
The DNA here is from genome assembly GCA_035871815.2 of Candidatus Parabeggiatoa communis. Taxonomy (GTDB): domain Bacteria; phylum Pseudomonadota; class Gammaproteobacteria; order Beggiatoales; family Beggiatoaceae; genus Parabeggiatoa; species Parabeggiatoa communis. The sequence goes on along the minus strand of JAYQWI020000069.1, from coordinate 3,414 downwards.
GGCTTATTTCTCTATCTAGGTACTGCCACATCAACCTCATATCCAGTCATTTATCCGAAAGTCGCTCGAATCACGAGTTATAAACCACTTAAGTTAAAAATTAGGTTAGTACTCAGACCAGAAACCGCCTCAATCATAGGCCCCCAACCCAGCTATAAAATGCTGGATTTATCTCTTAAAAAACGGATAGAAATTCCTGAAATCTATCACTTTTTTAACAAACTTGATAAATTAACTCATCAGACTGGTTTTTGTTATGATGACGAATGGATACCTGAGAATGTGAAATGTATACAACATGACTTTCCGCCATTTCCAAAAAAGTGAATTTCAATTCCTCGCAGTATACATTGGCGTATATATGGAAATGCTCCTAACTTCCCAAGGTTTGGGCCGTTGCGTAGATGGTGGTATGAAACTCCTAATTGGGCTAAAGCTGCTGAAGGCGCTTTGGGGGAGGTATTGCTGGTGATGTGGCAACAGCAGGAGATTGTGAATGCAAAAACTAAGTTACCCTGTTCTAAAATACACCCCGCGATTTATAAGAGGTGGAATATCATCACCAAAAGAGCTTTTAGTAGTAGGTGAAAAGAATTTCGAGCAAGGTTGTTTCGATGATGCAATTATTATTGATTCGTCGGGCTACAAATATCGAGTTTTGTCAGCTAAAAAGGACAAACTAACTTGGGATCCCTGTAATTTATTCAAAGAATATCGATCGATATGGGTGAGCTTGGAACTCTCCAGTCCGTCGAAACGGAATTTAGATATTCATCGAAAAGAGCTACTTAATTTTTTGTTGCTTCATCCCAAATGGTATGAACGCTATGATGAAACTGAGCAAAGCCTAAGAAAAGAACTCTTTGAGGCTAGGACTATGAAAGAGCTTATTAACACAATTTCTATTTACTCAGAATGAAAAAAGGCCTTTCAAACTAGGGCGCTTGATAGCGCCCATGGTTTTAGCCGTATTCTGGATGTTGTGCTTGACGATCATGGCCTACCCTACAAATGATAGGACATTTTGCAATTTGGTGAATGATTTGGGGTTTAAGGGGGAAAATTTTTAATGGGTGCATTTAACTGGATTGTCATCAATCATAGATGTCCAAAATGCGATTGCGAAGTAGAAATTCGTTGCCAAACTCATATTGCATCCCGTTATGCTGGAATAAACAAGCGATTTCATAACGAAAGCTATTCAATAGGAGAGAAAATGGAATGGTGGCATCTTGGACACCCTGATTTTGATAAATGGAGAGTCGATGGCTGCGTCGTTCCATGTGAAGATGATTCTCTGTTTGATAGAGAATGTTGTTACTCCGAATGCCTTTCCTGTGGTGCTGACTTATATGTTGTTATCCGTTTTAAACAAAATTTACCACTTTCAGTTTTGCAAGTGAGTGAAGAATGGGTAGAAAACTACCAATAATTGCAATAGGTATAGCTTAAGCGAGCGTAATAAGCTGGGCAGTACATAGGTGCCTTCCACGCACCCTTGGTGAAAAGGAGGTACCAATGGCTATCTCAAATTGTTCCCATTTTTAGGATGACTTTATAACTGGAAAGGAAAGCGCATTGAGCCTTTAGAATTGAAAATCAGAGATGCAGTTGCTGACAAATTAAACCAAAATCGTTGGGATGTTTTTTTAGAATGGGATCACTTATTTGAAGAAATAGCAGCAAATGGAATAGACAGGTTAAATAGAAATTTATGAGAATCAGTAACGACAAGGATTAAGCTTATGCCTAATCCTTGTGTGAAATTAAGCCTCGATTAAGCCGAATATAACACCACTGGATTACCTTCCCCTAATGCCATCACCGACGGTGAAAGTCGTTTCAACATTAAGATATCGGAACCAACGATCAAATTGTCAGAAGCGGCACCAAATGCCAGCGGGTATCCTCGACTTGCCGCCAGAAGCATTTCTTTAGGCTGGGCAAATAAAGAGATCGCCGCAAAACGCCCGTTCATGCGCACAAACACTAATCTCATCGCCTCAATTGGAGAAATCCCGATTTCAAGATAGCGGTTCAAAAGCAGATAGATCAATTCTTGATCCGTTTTGCCGTCGAGCTCATAGCCGAGTTCCAACAAATCGTACCGAATCAAAGAGGGATTATCCAGCGTGCCGACATAAACTAAAGCCAACTTATCAAACTGACAGAACTGAATTTCCGATTTTGTACCTGCCCTAAAACTCAGAATAGCCAGACTATCTGGATGTTTGGGTAGCCAAGTTGATAAAGGTTGTTCCGAACTTGATATCTGCTGTATCACACCATCTTGGCAAGTGTTTCCGATCCACTGAGGCTCATATTCTTCTTCCCAGCGAGATAATTCCACAAGCAATCTAAATGTCAGATCGGGCTTCGTGTTGATACCTAAAATCTGATTCTGTTCCATAAAATGTCTCCAGAAGTGAGTTGATAAAAAGGAAGGGAGACCTTAGCACAATTATGAAAAAAAGAAAACTGTTTTGTTATAAAAAGTGACAATAGATGACAAGGGCGACGTTGAGTTGGGCACATTTTGATACGACAACCCAAAATGTCAACATTACCCTGCTATTGAGAATTTTGAATTGGGATGATTAAAAGCCACGGAATGACACTTCAATGCACGGAATATTTCCGTGTTTTTCCGTGTTTTCCGTGGCAAAATAGACCCGAAGCCACTCTTTCTGCCTCAAAGCGGTCGCCCTACCCAATGGCCAAATCCAGCTAAGTTGGAAAGCCGTCACGGGGGCTTCTGATTATCAACTGTTCCGGAAAGCCCCCGGTGAAAGCCAACTTACCCCTTACCAACGCAGTTCCGGCACACTGGCATTAACCGACAATACCCAACAAGACGGTTTATACCACTACGCCGTCGCCAGCGTTCGCCAAGCCAATGAGCAAGAAGGCTTCAGTGTCAACAGCACTGTCGTCAAAGTCACCGCCGACTCTCTCGCACCTGAAACCCCGACGGGCCTACAATTAGAACTCATCGGAGCCGGTATTCGGGTGACTTGGCAAGCCCCAACCGGTTATGAAAAAGTCAGCTATCAGGTTTACCGTGAAGCAAGCGAAATTCAATCCCTTGATGGCCTCACGCCCTTGAAAACCGATCTCCAGGAATTAGGGGTGATTGATGGCAAACCGGATAAAACCCAGCCCTACTACACCGTCATCGCCGTTGATGCCGCCGGGAATCAATCCGCACTGTCTGAAACGGCTTATTTAAATATCGACTTATTACCCGTCAACACCTTAGAAGTCGTTCAAGACGGAAACAATCCCCCTGTCGTGAGTTGGAGTCATCCCGCTTCAGCCGAACTCAGTGGCTTTGATCTCTATTTAGGCCCAGAAACAGAACGGGTGAAAGTCAATGACACGCCCTTATCTTCAACAAGCTATACCGATAACGAC
>JAYQWI020000068.1:0-3158 GCA_035871815.2 Candidatus Parabeggiatoa communis | reverse complement strand
TAATTGTAAAAAAAATATTTAATCGTTTGGTATTAATCGACAATAACACCTTTAAATAATTAACAAATTCTTCTCTTATTGGTTCTTTCATGTCATTAAAAGCATCAAACTCATCAAACAATAACACCAGCGATTTTTCTGCTAATTGTTCATTCAATAATGCCTTTAACCAGTTGTTAAATTGTTCTTTTGTGTTGTTCCATTGCGGGTATTTTATCTGTAGTTCTTGGCAAATAGTATCAGTTAGATCATTTAACAGGATATCCAAAGGTTGATGTGCATTGTCCATTAAATTAAGATAAATAGATTGATAGTTTTCTTGTTCAGCCAACTTAGCTTTTAATTGGGTTAAAACGGACGTTTTCCCTATACGCCGTTGTCCAAACAGAACAACAGCGTTTTCCTGAGAATGACACAATATGTTGTTTGCTAATTGTAAAATATCGGCACGTCCTATAAAAGCCGGAGAATCACCAACAGAACCACCTGTGATATAAGGATTTTCAGGACGTTTGGAAACTCTATGCTTGAATAAAAAATTGAAGAACATACAATTCTCAAGCATTATTGTTCTCTACATAATTTTTGTGTGTCAACCAACAACTTTAACAAGATATGAGAACGAATTTCCCATTGTTCATTGGTTTTGACAATCAAACCTTGAGTTTCTAATTCTTTCAAATCTTTTTCAAAATTGATAAGCTCACCTTGTAGAGCCACAGCAAAAACAGCCTGACAAGTAGATGTTGACAGAGTTTTTATCTCGTCTTCTAGCTCATTCTGTATTCTGATATAAAAAGCCTTTTCAAGCATTTCAAGATATTCTAGTTCGCCACTAGGCGAAGCTTTCCAAAATTCCGAAACGGCCACATTCAATAAATAAGGATGTCCACCCACCATCTGCTTGATAACTTGACGCGCATTTTGAGAAAGTAGCGATTCATCTTGTTCGAGTAATTTGTCCAGTTTCTTTTCTGACAACGCACCCAAAGTCGTCACTCCAGGTTCGATAAAGTTTAAAACCGGTGAAGTAGAAGGGCTGAAATGCTGTATTTTTTCATGAAATTGTTTTAATGACTGGTTACTCGCAATAATCAAAACCAGCGGACTTGGGGTACGTGAAGCCGCGAGAGAACGTAATGTCGTCAAAAATGCCCAATTTTCTTGAAAATGCGGATATTCTAATAAGGCCTCAAATTTATCTAATAACAGCACTAATCGCCAACCTTGTTGGTTGACTAAGCTGATGAGGTTTTCAAGACTTCGCCTATTGAATTGATTGTCTTTGCAGACTTGATAAGCCTTATCAAGTTGTTCTGAATCCGTCATTTTTAGGTGTAACGGTGCCAAAGCCAGCTCCCAAAATTGCTGCGGTGAAGAGGCATTATCAATATCCATCGCAATATCCACATAAGAAAATATTAACTGATTCGCTTTATCACTGTAGAGTTCTTCTTGTTGTTTCGGGTTTTCATTGCGTAAGTACCCTAAAATGGTTCGTCTCTCTTCACTAAAAAAGCCAATGATTGCACTGGATTGCCCAGTTCTAATTCTGTCGGCAAGGTGGATGATTTGTTGTTCTCGGCTTTTTAAGTCATCAGGGAGATTTGGAAGCGTATTTTGTTTAAAACTGCGAGGTTTACTAAAGTGATAAAGGGCAGTAGCAATGAATAGTGCTGTCAATACGCCTAAAAACGGTAATAAAAAACTTTCTAAAAATTCTATAATTTTTCCGTAATCCATGATTTTACCTCTATTGTTTTTGCTGAGTTTTGCAAGAATCCACGTTTTTTAAATAATCTAATTTAATCAAAATAGCATAAAGGGCAGTGATGGCAAAAATAATAATTTGAGCTATTCCTATAAATTCCAGATGAGAACTCGCTTTTTGAGGGGCCATATAACAACTTATAAAAAGTGCTACACTTGGTAAAATCAAACAAATGGGAACAATGGAGAACATAAATTTAACAAAACCACTCAAAGTCCCTTCACTAAATAGGAAATGATCGATCATTAATGACGATATAAGAACTATTGAAAAAAATAGTATCCCGCCATCTATAATAAATTGTTCCAGTGACATTTCGCCAAACTCAGCGATAAAAACGACCCACACTTGGGATAATCCAATAACCAAGGTTAAAATAAACCATCTCAAACTTTTTTCTATCGGAGCAAAAATGCTTTTTAGATTTGTCATTTCAACATGCCTCTGCCAATATTACGGTATTTTTTTGTTTCAATGAGCCTTTTTCAAAGCAATTGCCAAAAATTAAAAACAATCTGTTCTATATTTATGCTCTATCCTTAAAACTTTAAGATTTCAATATGCAAAAACGCATTTTATATTTTATAAATCCTAATTCACAGTTTATTAAGAGGTAAAAACCATCAATACGTTGATATCACTTACAAATTTTAGATTATTGTTTTTATACAACAGTCAATTTACTTTAAATTCGCAAATTATGTTGCCAAAATCCTGATGAAATGACAAGTATTTTTTAAGTGAACTATTGAAAAATCCTCATAGATAAAAGCGGCACTTCGTCTGTACGCCCCATTATCCTTTAACAAACTAAAAACCTCAATAGTACAACGAAACGAAGGAAAGCTGAGCTAATTACAGGCCGATAAACGAATTTAAAAAACAATTAACAATTAACAATTAACGGTTTGTCTTTGCGCTTTAGCGTCTTTTGCGCCTTTTGCGCCGCTTGCGTTAAAAAAATAAACGCTAAAGACGCTAAAGACGCTAAAGGCGCTAAAGTTTGAAATCACCTTAAACAAGATAACTGATAACTGACAAGGGCGATGGTGGGCAAGCGGAATTAAAAGTGATAGCGGAGCGGTGGGTTTAGCTTCGCTGGCCTTCGGCTCCGCTACGCTCCTACCCACCCTACAATGTGACATTGTCAAATTAACCCTTAACCATTAACTTATAACAGGCGGGTACTAATAACAGACTGACTAATAACGAAAAACTCAGGCCAAACACTATCGTCACCGCTAACGGTTGCAACATTTTAGCACCTTCTCCCCAACCCAGGGCCAAGGGCAATAATCCCATTACTGTGGTTAAGGTTGTCATTAATATCGGCCTGAGTCGTAATTCGCCAGCCTTGATGATCGCCGCTTGCACGCCTAAGCCGGCC
>JAYQWI020000067.1:0-5286 GCA_035871815.2 Candidatus Parabeggiatoa communis | reverse complement strand
GCCAATGCCAGAGCGTTTTTCTGTGGCACAATTAAACCGGTTTCATTGTCAGTTAAGATATCCTGCATGGCAGGTAAGTCTGTGGCAACAACGGCACATTCACATCCAAGCGCTTCTACTAATACTAAACCAAAACCTTCTCTATCACCATCAGAGGCAACTATAGATGGAAAAATGACTAGCTTGGCTGATTGATAAAGTCTTGGTAGTTGATGATTTTCCACGGCACCTAAAAATTTGACCTGTTTGTTTAAACCTAACTCAAGAACTTGTTGCTTAAGCTGGTATTCATCCGAACCCTTACCGACAATAGTCAAGTTGACACTAGGATATTTTTTGACAATGACTGGCAATGCTTCCAAAAGAAAGTGCAACCCTTTTTTCTCTACTAAACGACCTACAAATAGTAAATCGTTTTCGCGTTGTACTGTTGCAGGTGGAACAAACTGCGTATTTAAGTTGACTCCCATCGGAATCACTTGTATTTTATTGCCCTCCACACCTAAAGAAATGGCAGTCTCTCGCATTGCTTGACTCACTACAGTCATCGCAGTGGTGCGAGATAAAACGAATTGTTTTAATTTTTTGAACAACCCACCTCGTAATGCGAACAAATCGCCGCCATGCGATGTACAAAGTATGGCAGGCGGCTTTTTGACAAACCAGCAAGCCACTATAGCAATTAAACCTTGCGGCACTAGCCAATGGGCATGAATCACATCATAAGTTTCTCGGTGCAGTAATTGTACTACCGCAAAAAATTCAGCTATAACAAACCATGGCAACAGTAAATAACGCCAACGGTTTTGTTTTAGATTGGCAAGAATGCCACCTTTATAAGCAAGTGTTTGATATTTTTGAAAAAAATATCTAAATCGTGTGACTTGGAGATGCCCCAATTTTTCCGTTAATGCTGCCCCTTCTGTATGAGGCGCTAAGATATGAACCGTATTTTTATGAGCGAGTCTTTCACTCAATTCATAGACAAAAGGGGGTTCATTATCGCCTTGCCAACGGGGAAATGTTGATGTGATGACGAGTATTTTTTTCTTCATAGCTTGTGTTATCATTATTTGTCTTTTAAAACATTGCGAGATGTTTTTTCTTGGCAGAGCTTTTATGTTATCAGCAACGAAAGAGAACCCTTTTGAATGGGTCATTTTTTGAGAGGAAATTTCAAAGTGAAAAGAGAATATCAGTATCACTTTTCGGATAAGTATAGTCGTTCAATGTATGATCAAGAAGAGCGAACAAGAAAAGCCAAAACGATGGTGGCTGTTATAAAAGATTTCCTGCGTACTGAATTAAGCTCACTTTCTCTTTTGGAAATAGGCTGTTCTACGGGCATTATTGATAATTATCTCTCAGAGAATTTTGGTCAAGTTGTTGGGATTGATATTGATGAACAAGCCATTGCATTTGCCAATAATACTTTCAAAAAGGATAACTTAGCATGTTATGTCGATGATGCAATGAATTTAAAATTTCAGGATAACTTATTTGATGTGGTTATTTGTGCCCAAATATATGAACACATGCCAGATGCCGATCAATTAATGTCAGAACTTTATAGGGTGTTGAAGCCAGGAGGAATAGCTTACTTTGCGGCGGGTAATCGTCTTGATATAAAGGAACATCACTATAATTTGCCCTTTTTATCGGTTATTCCAAGAAAGCTTGCACATCTCTATCTTAGAATAGCGGGTAAAGGTGAGTTTTACTATGAAAAACATTTGAGCTATTGGGGGTTAAAAAAGTTAGTAGCTGAGTTTGAAATACATGATTACACGAAGAAGATAATTGAAAACACGGCCTTATTTCAGGTGGATTATATGTTGCCTGATGGTTCGATTAAGGCAAAAACGGCCAAATTTGTTGTTAATCATGCTTATTGGCTATGCCCAGCTTATATCTGGTTGTTAAAGAAAAAACCAAAACAAGATTGAATGAATTTGTAGGAGAAAAAAAGGTGTTAAAAGAAGTTTTATACAAAATCTATAAAAATCCGTTAGGTTTATTGAAAAGGGCCCTATTTAAAACGCTCATTGCGCCTTTCAAGTACCGTAAAGGTACTGATTACGATGCCCAAAAGTATTGGCACGATAGGTTTTCTAAGTATGGAAAGACACTGACAGCCTCTGGTGATGAAGGTTTATCGGAAGAAGAAAATCGCCGTGATTATGAACGCGCTGTCAATACCATGAAGGCTGTTTTTCGCAATGAAGATATTGACTTTGAGCAAACCCAAGCATTGGAAATCGGTTGTGGCACGGGTTTTTATACTCAATTATTACAGGATTTAAAAGTGAAAAGTTATACGGGGGCGGATATTACAGATGTGTTGTTTCCAGAGTTGAGACAGAAATTTCCTGACTCTCATTTTATTCAAAAAGATGTGACAACGGAAGAAATCATAGCGCCCCCTTTTGATCTCATCATCATGATTGATGTGATAGAACATATTGTGAGCAAAGAAAAATTAGCCTTTGCAATGAAAAATGTGCAAAAGTGTTTGAAAAACAAGGGCGTTTTCATTATTTCCCCCATTATGGACATATCGAAAAAACATCTTTTTTATTTGCACTCATGGCAGATAACAGATATTAGGGAAAACTTTCCTGATGATGAATATATATTTCGGGCATTAATGCCTTTTAGACAGAGTACCCTTCTTGTTATCAAGAAGCTTTGAATTTAAGTTGATTTGATGGGCTGTTTTTTGTTTTAAGATATTTTTTCCGAGAATATACCCTACAATTATTCCGGAACTTAACTCAGTTAAAACAGTCCAAAGGCGAAACAATAAACTCAGAAAAATAGCCTGCTCTAATGGCATGACTTGTGATAAAACAAGACTAGAAACAGATTCTCTCACACCTATGCCAGCAGGCGCAAAGAGTGCAAAAAAGCCAACCGTTATACCTATCGTATTGGCTAAAATCAGCCAAGCTATTATGTTGAGACTGAACTCATTTTGTGTCATAAAAGTAAAATAGAGTCCACTGAAAATACAACCGGCTAAAATCCAGATCATCATATAAGCCATTAACAAACTAAGATAGTGGCGTTGTGTGATCGTTTTTTTTATATTGAGTTTATCTTTTTTTAAATGGCTCATTAAACGATCAAACAAGGTGATGAATAAAATCTGAATGCGCCTTCCCGCCAATACGCTTAATACAGCAACAGTCATCAATCCATAAGCCCACGTCGTTTCTATTAAAAATCCAATGAGTATGGCACTCACAATCGCACTGGCATGTAGTATTAACATTTGTTCTTGAATGGTTAAGAGAAAGATGCCTTTAATGTCAATACCCCGTTCTTTCAATTGAGTGCCACGAGCCACCATTCCCCAGACTTTGCCCGGCATATATTTACCAATACTCACCAATACCAGTTGCGAAAAACTTTGAAAGGGAGAAATGGAAACATTACAAACCATTAACAGTAAATATTTCCAGGTTAAACTAGATAAAATCCAGAAGACAATATGGACTAAAACCGTTAACAGAAAAAATTTCGACGAAAAATAAAGTGGTTTTGAAACAAGCGTTGCTTGTTCAATAAAATAATGCAGTATAAAAACTAAACTGCTTATTAAAAAAACGATAAGCCAAAATTTTTTGACTAAATTCAAAAGACTTGCTTTCATAGTCAAGGGTTTGGACTTTGTTTGTAACGGATTCTTATTCAATGCACTGATTTTTTATTTAGTAACGTACTTATTGAGTACAATTTCAAGAAAGCTGATTTTTCAAAAACGGTTCGCAATAATATTAATCATATTCGGCAAAATTCAAATGCTTATGTTTTTAGTGTCTCAACTAGCAAAAATGTAAGTTTATTTAATTTTCAACACGTTAGATTATTAATCCTCATTTTGTGAGTTTTTTAAAAAGTATTGAAAGATTGAAAGATTTAATAATTTTGATTAATTTTTTATTATGCGTAAAATACTAACATTCAAATGCTTAATATTATTTAATAGGTAATGAGTTATGCCATTTAATACTTATACATTTATCGTTTTTTTTATAATCGTTTTAATTATTCACTATTCATTAAGGGATTGGAAAACACAGAAAATTAATTTATTGGTAGTGAGTTTCATTTTTTATTCTGCTTGGAATCCTATTTTTGTTTTTTTACTTATTATCTCAACTATTTGTGATTGGATAGTTGCCAAAAGAATATATAGAAGTCATACCAAAAAATCAAAAACCCGTTATTTGATGTTAAGTTTGGTTATCAATTTAGGTTTATTAGGCTATTTTAAATATGGGGCATTTTTGCTTGAGAACACGATTCATTTGCTAAGCACTGTCGGTATTATTTTTCAGCCTGCTTCCTTTGATATTATTCTGCCGGTAGGCATCTCCTTTTACACATTTCAAACTTTGTCCTACAGTCTTGATGTTTATCGAGGAAAATTAAAACCCGGTAATTCTCTATTGGATTACGCTTTGTATGTTTCATTTTTTCCTCAATTGGTAGCTGGGCCTATCGTTAGGGCCGGTGATTTTCTTCCTCAGTGTGAAAAACCTCGAAGAGCAAGTCAGGATCAATTGGGTTGGGGATTATCGCTATTAACTATTGGGTTATTTATGAAAATAATCCTCGCTGACACATTGTTCGCGCCGGTGGTTGATAAAGTCTATGATAATCCTGAGCAATTTGGCAATATTGAAACCTGGACGGCTATTTTATCATTTTCAGGCCAAATATTTTGTGACTTTGCTGGTTATTCTACTTGTGCAATAGGAATTGCTTTATGTCTCGGTTTCGTTTTACCCGACAACTTTAAAGCACCCTACGCAGCATTAGGTTTTAAGGATTTCTGGCAACGCTGGCACATTAGCTTATCAAGTTGGTTTAGGGATTATGTGTATATTAGTCTAGGTGGAAATCGCCTATCTGTTACTAGAACCCATCTCAATGTCATGATAACCATGTTAATCGCGGGTTTGTGGCATGGTGCCTCATGGATGTTTGTTCTTTGGGGAGGATTACACGGTTTCTATTTATTCATAGAAAATAAAATTAGGGCATCGATCCACAGTAATGTTCAAAGGAGTTGGGTGACTCAACTGGCTCTTATTATTTTGACGTATTTAATTGTTTCTCTTACTTGGATACTTTTCCGAGCCGAAAACTTAAATGATGCGGCCATAATATTGAGTCACTTATATAGTTCATCAAGTCACCCAAATAGGATGATTTTATCCTTTTTTGAAATTAATATGGCTTTATTAGCCTCTTTCGTGCTATTAGCTTGGCATATTT
>JAYQWI020000066.1:0-3713 GCA_035871815.2 Candidatus Parabeggiatoa communis | reverse complement strand
AAGCAAAAAGTATTGCGTTCTTTATTAGAGTTGCCCCTTTCTTTTGCTTGCCCTCATTTGCATCCCAATCCATCTCATTGTACTATACCAAAACATAATGCCCGATCACGGGGCAAAATCACGCGCCGTATTTTCGGCGTTCAATTCATCTCTGAATAAGCATTTGAGATCAACTTATGAAAAAAATCATCCTGACAGCCGTTGCAATGGCTGCTTTGCCAATCGCTTCCGTTATCGCTGCGCCAAATAATGTGGGTTGTGGTTTGGGTTCTATGATTTGGGAGGGCCAATCTGGCGTGATTCCTCAAATCTTAGCCGTTACCACCAACCACACTATCCTAGCTAATCAAGTGTTTGGCATCAGTTCAGGTACCTTAGGGTGTGCGCGAAATGGCGTGGTGAGTTTGCCGATGCCGCATCGAATCGCGCAGTTTACTGGCGACAACTTGGAAAAATTGGCCCGCGATATGGCGGTTGGCGACGGTGAAAGCTTGAACTCCTTAGCCACGCTTTGGGAAGTCGAAACACAAGATAAACCCGCCTTTTTTAAGGCGACACAAACACATTTTGCACAAATTTTTCCAAATGAAAATGTGACATCGAAGGATGTATTGTTGAGTTTGAACAACGTGTTGGCCGCTGATCCTGCCTTAAAACGCTACAATTTTAGTTAATACTCAGTGAGCAACCACGGCAACCATAAGGGTTGCCCCTACAATTGGGCAATCCCAAGGCTGGGCAACCACAGGGTGGGCAATCCCAAAGATGGGCAGGATGGGCAACCACAAGGGTTGCCCCTACAATTCCTTGTAATTATGACTCTTTTTAATTCGTTTCTCCCCGTAATTCGTTGTACTATAATTCGTTGTACTATTTTAATTCGTTGTACATTACTATTATGCCTAGCACCAAACCTATACGCAGCAGAGCCTGCCTATTTACACACGCTGCTTAACGCTGCCTCTGCCCAGCGATTAGCGGATCAAAGAGAATGGCATATCTTATTACATTACCAAACTAGCGGTAGTGGCTATGTCAGCGAAGTTGATGATCCCAGATTTTTCACGGCTCCCCACGGTAAAACCAATCCACAAGCTGAATTGGCGGCCACATTGAACGCTTTTTTTGCGCCACCCAAAACGACGGATGACGTACAAAACCAACATCCTCAATGTGCCTTTATCGCTCGCTATCACTGGTTAAATCAACACCTTCGATTCGATCCCCTGCGTCTACCACCACAAGCTTGCCCCCGTTTTGATGATTGGTTAGCAGAATTACAACCCGCAGGGCTCAGTTTAATTTTTCCCGCCGCTTATTTAAATAACCCCTCATCCATGTTCGGGCATACGTTATTGCGTATTGATCAAACAAATCAAACTGAAAAAACCCGTATACTCGCTTATGCGCTCAACTACGCAGCCGCTACTGATGAAACAAACGGTTTAGTCTTTGCCGTGAAAGGCATAACGGGCGGTTATCCGGGCCTGTTTTCAATCATGCCTTATTACAAAAAGGTTAAAGAATACAGTGATTTAGAAAATAGGGACGTTTGGGAATATCAATTAGATTTTAGCCTTGAAGAAATTCACCGGTTATTGAGGCATATTTGGGAATTGGACGACATTTATTTTGAGTATTATTTCTTTGATGAAAACTGCGCTTATCACTTATTATCCCTATTAGAAGCAGCACGTCCAACCCTGCATCTGCGCGACACCTTACCGGATTGGGTTATCCCAGGAGAAACCGTGCGTACTGTCGTTGCCACACCCGGCTTAGTGAAAAACGCCGTCTTTCGCCCGGCCAGCACGACTCAATTGCGCTATCGTTTGCAGCAATTATCAGAACAACAACAGGATTGGGTACAAACCCTAGTCGCTGGGCAAACTCAGCCTGAAGCACTGAGCGAAACCGCATTGGATGTTGACAATCGTGCTCAAATCTTAGAAGCCGCTTATGATTATTTATATTACCAGCACAACAAAGCCAAAAAGACTGATAAAAATAGAACGCGGCGTTTACGACAATTATTGGTAGCCCGTAGCCACTTATCAGAGACGACACCCTTTTCAGCGCCCCCTAATCCACCGCGCCCTGAGCAAGGGCATACCAGTTTTCGCATGACAATGGGTTTAGGGCGTGACGGAGAACAGTCTTATCAAAGCGTGCAACTGCGCCCCGCCTACCATGATTTAATGGATCCGCAGGCCGGTTATACCCCCGGCGCACAAATCAACTTTTTAGAACTGTCTTTGCGTCATCAAACGGAGAACAGTATATTGACACTTGAGCATCTCAAAGTGATTGATATTGTTTCCCTAGCCGCGCGTGATCAGTTTTTTCAGCCCTTTTCTTGGAAACTCAACACCGGTTTGTTACGGCGGCCCTTGGATAAACATACCCGTTCACTGGTATACCGCACTAACGGTGGCGCAGGTTTGAGTTACAAACCGACTGCCAACATGCTGGGGTATGGCTTTTTGGAAACGGATATTGATTTAGGCGGATCACTGCAAGATCACTACGCCTTAGGATTAGGCGGCCGTGTTGGGCTATTTTTCGATATTGGATCACGCTGGCGTGGACATCTTTATGGCACCACACAACATTTCAAATTAGGGCACACACAAAGCGTGCAAGCATTAGGGTTAGAACAACGCTTCAGCTTAAATCAAAACCATGCCCTGCATTTTCAACTCGGCCGCCGTTATTTTGATCAAGATGCAACCACATCTCAAATTGAATTAAATTGGCATTGGTATTTTTAATATATAACTACAAGGATTATTTATAATAAAGGATTAACTTGTCGAAGTTATTTTATGCTCATTCCTTATCCTTTCTTATAAACAATCCTTGTAGTTATATATCCATTCATCCTCTTATCCAAATCATGCGATGGTTGATATTTTTATTAGTGTTACCACTTAATGCCTGTACGGGCCTGTTTTTCCAACCGCAAAGCCTGATATTAAGAACGCCGGGCTACAAAAATCTAGCTTATCAAGACATTTACTTTGACACGGCCGACGCCATCCGTCTTCATGGCTGGTGGTTACCGGCACAAAATGAAAACTTAGGTACGATTGTTTTTCTCCACGGTAATGCGGAAAACATCAGCACCCATATCAGCAGCGTCGCTTGGCTTCCAACGAATGGCTATAACGTCTTTTTATTTGACTATCGGGGATACGGCCTCTCACAAGGGCAACCCGATTTAGCCGGTTTACATCAAGATGTCGAAGCCGCACTGTCTTGGATCAAACAATACCCACAAGCCTCATCCCAGATCATCTTATTTGGACAAAGTTTAGGGGCCAGTTTAGCCGTCACCAGTTTCGCCGAATCGGCCCACCGAGAAATCATACAGGCCTTAATTATAGACAGTGCTTTTACCGGTTACCGCGACATAGCAAGAGAAAAACTGGCCAATTTCTGGCTCACTTGGCCCATCCAATGGCCCCTCTCGCTACTCATCAACAACAGATATCAACCACTAGAACAGATTGCCCGTATCAGTCCGATTCCCGTATTAATCATTCACGGCACAGCGGATCAAATCATTCCAATCCAGCACGCCAAGCGATTACATGCCGCAGCCAAAGCACCTAAACAACTCTGGCTGATTCCCAACGGGAAACATATACAATCCATGAACTATCCCCATATCCGACAACGTTTATTGGATTATTTACGGCACACAACAACTA
>JAYQWI020000065.1:0-7640 GCA_035871815.2 Candidatus Parabeggiatoa communis | reverse complement strand
AAAGGAGACAATATTAGGTTTTGTTGATATTGGTCAAAAATCCTCTATTTGTCAATGACTGATAGAAATTAACGCTCTAAATTATAAATCAATGAGTTATGATGAAATGTCAACATAGCCTAAAAGGAGTGATTAAAAAATGATTAAAAAAAAGCTTGCATTTTCATTTTTTGTGTAAATAATATTGTTTGATTTAAATGAAGTCTTTGTTTAGCCACCTATTCAATTGGTGAACGGCAAGAATTCTTGACATAGGCGAGAGGCAATTCTTTATGGTTGCCCTTAATGGATGAAGGAATAACTGATAACTGATAACTGATAACTGATAACAGATGCTTTGCAGATAACGTCAATGTGGTTTGTCCCTCTTTTGAGCATAGCAAAAGCTTGGCATTTTTCATTGAAATTGAAAAAGAGTTCTTCTATTGAATTAAGTTGGCATACACTGCTGACTCTATGGTGCGACTGTCACCAAATGAGGCCTGATTAATAGACGACAAAATGTAGGTGACGTATCGAAAAAGAAAACTTCAAGTTTCGTATTATTGTTGTCAGGTTTTATTATAGTCAGTTTTTTTGATGAATGTAGCAAAACATTATCCATCCTGCGCTTGCTATTTGCCACTGGCGGGTTATGTGCGCTGACAAACCGATGATTAATTTTACTCTGACCTCAATTATGATTAATTCGAGCCTGGCCCCTTTTTTACTGAGTAACATTAATTACGGTACACAATAAAATTAATGTGACTCTGACCCCAATTATTCTAGGTTTTGAAGAAATTTCGTAATGACTAAATACCACAAGATATTTAAACAAAATTACCAGAGCCAATATAATGTCAACTACCGCTACCCTTTTTCGCAAAGGACTTAGTTCTCTACTCAACAGTGCCATAATAAATATTCTCACTAAATCAACTGGTACAGAACGAGTTGTGGAATTGTTAAAGGAAAATTTAACATTCACAGCTGCCCAAATAGCTAAATCTTTTCAAGACAGTTACAGTTATGCTTTGATTGCAATTAGTGCTGGTTTAGTTTCCCCTGAACAACAACGCAGTTTTTGGCAAAAACTTATAAGTTCTAACGTAGAAAGTGAATTTTCGCAACGCATTGAACAAGATTATTTACAGCCTTTTGCACGCTTGCAAGATTTATCAATTACTGAATTATCGAGATTTCGTCAAACCACCTTTGAACAATGTAAATTTTTAGCTAGGCAAACGCTATTCCAAGCTGATAACGTATCTTTTACCGAGGCTGAATTAGCGAATATTATCAATGAAACTGGTACAGTTACCATCACAGATTTGGTATTAGAACTGATGGAAGCACAGCCATCTTTGGATGAACACTTGGTAGCCTTTTTTAAGTACAAGGAGTTGCTTGGCAATGCGATATTGTTTTTTTTGTACGAACAATTACGCAAAGAACCACGCTTTGAGAAAACCTTATCAGCTTTGCAGCGTGAAGGTTTGTTATTGGATGTGCGCGAAATTAAGAGTATAGTGCAAACAACAGAAGCTAAGTTAAATGAAGCTATTGCAACTAAACAATATCTTGATGTAGCGCAACTAGGGCAATACTTAAACAATTTGCAACAGATTGAAACTGTTACGCAAACTCATTATGCTCATTTCATTGAATTTAACCAACGTTTTTCTGGTTGGACTGAGTTGGTAAATGTCCATATTGAAGAAATGTTATCGACAATGGGGCAACTGCACGGGAAAATTGATGATGTTCATAGCGATGTCAAACAGATTTTAGAGAAAGTTTCAGAAAACTCTATGTATAAATACTCTGACCCAAAAGAAATAACTGTTTGTGCGGCAGGATTTGGTGATGTTGAAACAATTGCTGAAGCCTTGAAAGAAGCTAAGGATGGTGATAAAATTTCTATCCTGCCGGGGGTTTATAAAGAATCCTTTGTGGTTGACAAAGACGTAGAAATAATAGGTGAAAAAGAAGATGGGGAAGTCATTATTGAATCAGATAAAGAGTTTTGTATTGCTTTTAATGCTCCCAATCCAAAAATCAGTAATCTCACTCTCCGCCAGATAAAACAGAATGATAAAACAGTTTGTACCATCACAGTTAGCTCTGGAGAACCGTTGATAAGTCAATGTCAAATTTTTAGTGATTCATTGATCGGATTCCTTTTTGAAGAGCAAGCATTTCCGTTCGTTGAAAATTGTAAAATAGAAGTCAAGAATGGTTTTGGGATAATAGTGTCTTCTAACGCCTCTATGCGCCTTGAAGGTTGTCGAATTAGTCATTGTCATACAGGAATCTATATTAAAAGTAACGGCCAGATAAGTATTAATAATGATAATCATGTTTTTATGAGTGAAATTGGTTTTCGCATAGAAGAAAATTCAAATCCCAATATCAAGAACAATAAGATTTATAATGTGGCCGTTGGTATCTCATTGCGTGAAGATGCTTGTGCTATCATAGAAGCTAATGACATTTCTTGTCATTCTAGCTCAGGGATAGAAATACATAAAAAGGCAAATCCCATCATTACAAAAAATAGTTTTCGTGAGAAAAAATTAGCCATCATCATTGATGAACAGGGTGGCGGAAGAATCACTCATAATACTTTTAGAGATTATGAAAATAGTCCGTTTTATATTAGTCCTGATACCACTTGCAAGATTTTAGAAAATACTATTGATGGAAATTTAGTACATGAGTACCCTTAATTTTTATTATGAGATAATATATGTCAAAAAGTAAAATACATTTAAAAGATCATACGATTGACTTAGATGTTCCTTTCTTAACACCTGAGAAGATAGAAGAACGTTTAAGAAAAGAAATAGGTAAAAAGCGTAAAATTGCGGTCGCACAATCAGGCGGTTCTGAGTTAAAACCAATTAATCAACTTCCAAATAATACCAATTTAGGTACGGAAGTTAGAGTTAAGATTTATCCGGGTGGAACAGAGAAAGGCGTAAACTCGCGTAGAGAAACTTACATTAAAACACATGTTGCTTCTGTTGCCGAAGCTTATGGAGAAAGGTATGGTCAAGCTGTACAACTTGACAGGCAATTGAACTTTGTCTTCATTCCACGTTTTACCTTGCCCCGTAAATGGGGTACGAGAACCACACCGCTTTTGGTTTGGTTACCTCAACAATATCCTGATGTGCCGCCAAATGGATTTTATTTGTCTAAAAATTGTGATGGCCCTCATATATTTTCTCGGAATGTCTATGGCGATTCACCAGACTTATCATCAAAAGGTTGGAATTGGTTTTGTGTTCATTGTAATGATGGTTGGCATCCTAATGAAGACCCAACCAAAGACGATAACTTATGGACATTTTTAGATGTTGTACGTTTATCATTGTCTATTGATGAGTTTTAGGGATTTTATATGATAGCTGTGAAAAAAATAAACAATACTGAGTTAGTGTTGCCTTTTGGCATGTTTGCTCAAATAAAAGCTTCTTTATTTAAAGACCTTTCAAAAGAGTATGTCTGTTACTTGCTTTGTGGACATACTATGGTCGGTAATACATTGCGCTTACTTGCTTGCTATCTTGTGATTCCTGATGAAACTGATTACGTTAGGCACAGTCAAGTTAGTGTCAAAATTGAGCAAGAGTTTTTGGTGAGTATTCTTAAAGAGTGTGAACGTCTAAAATTATCCTTAATAGACATTCATTCTCATCCATTTTCTGTAGAAAACGTTGCATTTTCAAGCATTGATGATGCAGACGAGAATGAAAAAGCTGAATGGTTTAAGCGTTATTTACCTGATTGCTATTTTGGTAGTATCGTCATGGGCATCAACAGTCATCAATCAAGAGTGTATTTACCGAGTACACAGTTGATTGAGAGTTCCTTGTTACTTAGACCCATTGAAATACCGTTAAAAACGGGAAAAACGGCCCAATTTTTTGACAGTAAAACACATGATAGACAATTAAGAGCCTTTAGTAAAGAAGGACAACAGGCTCTTGCTAATGCTACCTTTGGAATTGTCGGGTTAGGAGGATTAGGTGCAGGATTAGCCATTGGTTTAGCACGGCTAGGGGCAAAACATTTTAAATTGGTGGATTTTGATAGAGCTGAGACAAGCAATCTTAACCGTGTTGATGGCATGACCAAAATAGATGCTCAATTAAAAACCTTTAAAGTGGATATTGTAGCACGTAACTTGCTGGAAATTAATCCAGAAATTAAATGCCAAATTATTAAAAGGAACATTACAAAACGTCAAGGTTGGCGACAATTACGTGATGTTGATGTGATTATTACTGCTACGGATAATTATTTATCAAGAATGTTACTTAATATCGTTTCTCAAATGTATTTGATTCCACAGGTTTCAATTGGTACCAAGATTTCCACAAAAGAAGAAACGTTAGATGGTGGACATGGACATATTTATACCGTTTTACCCGGTCATAACCAACCGTGCTTACTTTGTGCCGAAATTATCAATCCCGTTGAAGTGTATTATGAGATGGCCTCTCATGCAAGTCGTTGTCAAGCTGTTAAAAGCGGTTATATTGAAAATTTTGAGGAACCGTCTCCTGCTGTTGCTCATCTCAACGGGGTTATTCTTAATTTAGCATTGGTCGAAATTCATAACCTGTTTTGTGGATTTAAACCCCTTTCCAAACATTTAGTTTATTCGATGTTAGAACAGGAAGTTTTTACCATTTTAGAATCCGACCGTAATTGTGCCACTTGTAGTCAAGGAGGAGGTTTTTTTGGACGTGGTGATTTGGTGACGGATCCGATTGCAGATTTAAAATCAACTTTTCAGTCAACATAATGACGGGAAATTAATACCTATGAGTGACTCATTAGAACAACTAAAAAGCCTGATAAAACAGGTAAACTCTACAACTGACTTCAAGTCTTTTGAGCAAGAATTAGAAGACGCTATCACCGCTGTAGAAAACGATACCAGTTTACTGGATATGCAGAAAAAACCTGCCATCACTGGAGGTAAAAAGGCAAAGGATAAATTGCAAGACAGACTGCTAGATGTAGGGGCATTGGCCAACACTTTAAGACAAGCATGTTCTCAACTGGATAGTTTAGCAGATAAGGACATAGAAAATATTTGTTTTTGGTTTTTCAGAATCGCCTACTCTGGTACTCAAATCACGCCAGAAATGGAAGACAATTTTCGTCCTATTGTCACAAAATTACCATTTATCAATCCTCCACGTTTTTGTTGTGACAAGTTAACTAATGTCAAAAAACTAGACAGTACGTGTCAATGGCATGAAAGATTTGCAAAATGGAATTTGGACTTTGAACTTCCTATCCATAATTTAGAAGGTGTCAAAATCACCAGCAGAGTAGTTCCACTACCTGACGACTTTGCTCAAGAAATCAGGAACAGAGCTGATATTGCCTTACAAAGTGTTAGGTATCGTCAAAAAGCTTTCACAACACAAGAAGCTATGGTGACAGAATTACTTCAAAAATATGAAGTAATTATTGGTGAAGCTTTTAAAAGGCATGAGGTTGAATCCAGTGTCCGTTTAGAAAGAAATGACTCTTTTCCTCTGTATGTATGTTTAGAAAGCATGCTCACTTTTATTAATGAGAATGAACTCCAAAATGGTGACGCTTTTTTGGAAAAGGCTAATGATCTCCGTTTCAAATTTTCTCAAGTAAGGTTTCGTAGTTCTAGTGTCATTTTTGAAGAATTTGCTAGTAGATTAAATCTGATTGAAGAACAGGCATCAAGAAGCTTAGATTTTGATGGTTTAAAAAAACAAATTAGGGAGATTCAAAAAACCATTACAGAATCCAACGATGGGATAACTGGCATCAACAAAATGATGAAATTTCATGTGCAAAATGCACGTGCAATAGCAGATCGCATTTATAAATTTATCAATGCGCGTCAACATGATGGACAAGAGTTGGAACAGGAAATAAAGCGTATTGAATCAGAAATTGAAAGTTTGTCTCAGTCATCCATACCTCCAATTGCTAGTACTATCAATCGCATCAGAAGTTACGTTGCTAAAGATTCTCTGCTTGGATGTTGGATAAGTAAGTGCTATCGCCCCAGAAGTTCCGAAAAGGACGTTGTTGTTAAACGTATTTATAAAATATCTAATACTTGCCAAGAATTTTGGCAAAAAATGTTAGAAAGTGAAAAACAACGCATTACCGATTTTGTGGAAGAATGCCAAACTCTTATCCAAAGTATTACAAACTCGGCGGATTTTAAAGGTTTACAAACAGAAGTCACAGAATTAGAGAGAAGTATTGACGATTTTTCAAAACATGCCCATAAACAATTGATTTTCCATATTCGGCAGGTCAAATCAACATTACATGATCGGATTAACGATGAAAATGCTTTAACAGCATACATCAATGATATCAACAGTCAAATTGATAGCTATCATCGCCGCCTTTATAGCTTTATTGATTTTAATGAACTCCATCAACAAGCTAAATTAGCAAAATTCTGGATCACTAATAATAGATTTAAACCCAAAAATAAAGGCCAATTTCATCAGAATGTCAAGGCTATGTATTCAGAAATTGGAAAATTGGAATGGCGGCAAAAGAAACTTAGAGCAGAACGCTCGACCCAAGCTTATTCTACACTACTTGATGAAGTAAAAAATGGTGTTAATGAAGCTATAGCTCATCCCGCAAAACCAGATAATTGGGAACGATTGCTTGATCTAAAACAACAAATCAAGAAAGCTTATCTTGAGCCAAACCAGAAAACAGAATTACACAGCCTCTTAGAAAATGGCTTTAATCAAGTTAAACAACAACGTGCTGACTTCGCTGCAAAATCTTCTTTGATTTATGCTTCGTACAATGATGAACTTAGCAATATTTTAGCTAAACTCGAAACCGAAGCAACACGGGAAGTTGCTTATGAAGGAATTGCGCTAGTTAAACCTATCCGTGCTAGTTTGAGAGGGGAACGCGGTTTACTCAAAGTGCATCAAGCAGAACTTTACGCTTTACTTGAAAACATATCAAGTACAATTAATGAATTGTTTGAACAAGCCAAACAAACTGTAAGCCGAGAATATCACCAAATTCGAGCTGACATAGAAAGACTTGACGATGAAATAAAGAAAGTTAAGAGTATTAGTAAGTTGGACGCTGTAATTCAAAGTCACAAACGGTTGCAAAAATCTCTCAACGAAACACAGTTGCCTATTGCGCTAAGAAAAGAATTGCGTGCCGAAATGGATAGACTTTGGTCAAGTGAACAAGGTATTTCTGAGCGTATGCGCACACTAAAAGCTACTCGTTTTATGGGCCAACAATTGGAGGAAACTGTTAAACACTTAGAACAAGAAGGACACTTGCTTTTTGTCAACGAAGTACCAAAGATTGGAGGCACAAGAGGAATGTGGAGTGGATTTTTGAAAATGTTAGAATAATCTTATTTTGCTCGAAAATGGTCAGGCTCGTTACTTTGAGGAAAAATAGTAAATAAAAAGGGGTCAGTACCCTTTAATCGAAAAATTATCAACGGTTAACATGTAAAATAGGGGACAGACCACGTTTTCTCAATCTAAGTTGGTAGGCAACCTCTTGCCTACCACCTAACTTTGATTCAATTGGACCCTCTTCAGGCACCAGATTTCAAAAGATAATCCTCTCCCACCATGCGC
>JAYQWI020000064.1:0-3411 GCA_035871815.2 Candidatus Parabeggiatoa communis | reverse complement strand
TCGTGCTACGAATACAAATTACCCTGCCCAAAAAGGGCGAAGTGTATTACCACTATTTAGATATTCTACATGACGCATTAGTCAATGCGTGGGTGACAGCAGGCGCAACGTCAGAACAAATCACGGGCATGAGTGCCCTCCCTTGGCATTTCGCCCCATTAGGCAAACAAAATAAACAAGGCAAAATGGTACACACCTTAATTGTTTCAACGCCGGATGCGACATTAGCGCAATGTTTAGCCAAGATAAATCCTGATGATATTTTTTATGCCCGTGCCAGCACGGTTGAAAAAGTGCATTTCGCTGGCGCTGAAATCAAAATTGAAGTTGATCCCATATTGCCTAATCAAAATGCGCTCGGTGTTTTGATGCTATCGCCCTTAGCTATTAGTGATAAAACCGCATCCCATAAAAAACGGTGGCACAAACAGCTTGGACAATGTGATTTAAGCGCGGCGATTAATCACCGCCTTTCCCGTCTCGCCGGGCGCGATGTCAAATTACAAGTCCAACCCGATACCCTCTATTTGCGTTGCAATCCCGATCATTCAGTGTTAGTGCCCACGAAACTGATGCGTAATGGCAAAATCGTGTTTGTGATTGGCATGAGTGCCCCCCTGGTATTGATGGGTAGTGATCACGATTTGCGGTTAGCCTGGTATGCCGGTATTGGTGAAAAAACACGTAATGGTTTTGGCTGTATAGGTTTAGCAGAATATGGGCTAGGGAGATAACGTATGCAGGATTGGATGGAAAAGGCCAGAAAAACGGCTGAAAAAACCTATGGCTATTTTTTAAACCAAGTTGTCATTGAACAGGTTATCAAACATGATCGAATTGGATTATTGCCCGATAAGAAACGGGAAAAGCTGAATAACGGGGATTTAGCTGATGTTCGCACTGTTCGATTGATGTCTATTAGTGGTAAAGGCAGTGATCAATATCCTCAATATACTAATATCACTTTATTAGATCATCTCCTTTCTGTCACGCGGGGGAGTCTGTTGTTAGCCGCAATGAATTGGCTCAGCAAAAATGTTGATATGGCAGAAAATTTACTCACTAAAAAATTGGCCGTCATTGCCGCTACCGCTTTTTTACATGATTTAGATAAAGATTTAGAACAAGCACGTCGTGTCGTTGATATCAAACCGGCTGATGTCGATGAACGCGTTAAACGATATGCCATTGACGCTTTTTTAGAAAAGGCCGGTATCAGTTTAACGTCTGAACAACTCTTACATCTCATTGAACAGGTGGAAGATACCCAATCTTATCGTCATCTAACAACACCCTTACCTGAAGGGATTGGTGATGAGTTAGCACATTATGTGAAATTAGCCGATAAATTAGACGGCATTTGGCTGGATTCTGATCCGATAAAAGGCGGCTTCAATGGTGTCATTAATCGATTAGAAAGAGACAATAGCCGTTTTGATGAAAATAGCCTTTTACCTCATTGGCAACCTGTTGATATTTATGATCCCCATCATCCCTTTTTGTTGGATAAATTACAACTGTTTTTGTCTTTGTTTAGTCAAACCATTACCGGTATTCCGCCTTTGTTAGAAGGCCATCATGATGGCCGTTTATATTTGTTATTGCCTAAAAGCCAATTTGATCTGATTGTGGATAAGGCACTCAATAAATTGGCGGAAGAATTGCCATTTGGTTTAGAGGTGGATATTTCTAATGTCGGTGTACCGGCCATCTTAAATGGGCAACCAAATCATGCGGAATTGCAAGCTTTGATGCTCAATAAAATCAAAATGTCGCATGACAAACTCGGCAAATTGCTCACAATGAAAGCCAAATATAAAGTACACCTGACTCAAAACCTCGATGACTTATTAGACATAATGGGATTAAATCCCCGTTTCCCAAAAACCTCATCCAAACAATTAATGACGTTGTATGACAATTTGGAAGATTTAGACGCGGATGCAGAAGAATGGATTCGCTATGCCGCTTTTTTGGCTTTAATGCTGAATCTCAAAATTGATAAAGGTAAAACCCTGACTTATGAACAGCGCGAAACGGCTTTATTAGAAACGATTCAATCAGAGCGCCCTGCTTTTATCAACGAACTTGATGATCAAAAATCGCGTTGTGTTGTCACAGCATTATGGGCAATCACTTTGGCTAATGAAAATGAGGCGTTAAAAGAGGCGATTTGGGAAGAAGACGGTTTACTTCAACGCTGGTTAGAAGGCTCTGAAGATCAAATTGGTTTTAACCAATTTATGGAAATGGGCGACGGTGATGAAATCGCGCAGCAAGTTAAAGCGCATTTTCGAGCCTTACTCAGCAAGCAGCGCGTTGTGCCAAAAGATGAAAAAGCCAAAGGGCGTTGTTTATTCACTGATGAACCGACAACATTTGATAATCCGATTAATCAAGCCAGTGGTTTATTAGGCCTTAAAATTTCAGCCTTTTCCGGCCGCGATCATCGCCCTGAATTGCTCACTTCTGATAAACCCCATACGGTAGTCAGCCCCGTCTCTATGGCAGAACATAAAATACGCCATGACATTCAAGGGGGTAATAAAGATAGCGTACCCACATGGATTTCGTCACCTAGCACACTGGGATTATTTGGCGGTTTGATTTTAAATCAAAAAATGTCGGCCCTCTCTTTATTTGATATGAGTCGGCTTGAAACCAAAAAAGGGACGGTTTTATATGGACATGAGACTTATCAAGGGCGTTTACGCTTAGCCAAACTGGAACGCTTATCAGAAAAAACAAAAGATCAAGTGATTCAATTACGCTTGTTATTAACCGCCGCCCGTCGCACCGGCCGCCCATTTCATGTTTTTCGGGGTTTACCGACAACTCAACGCGCCTTTTTTTATTATGATGCGATGCCCCCTTTATTAAAGAAACTCATTGGAAACAATGCATTACGTTTGGAAGAACTCCCAAATGCCTTGGCACAAGTGGAACTGGCACAAACTTTTTTAGAACACAATAATCTGGGTTATGAAGTCTTAAATCGTTATGTGACGACTGAAACGCGCTTTGGCGCGATTTGTTTAGCATGGTGTATGTTAAACAAAGAGGAAAAACCTTCGCCAGCAGTCATTGTGGCTAAAAAACGTTTACGTGATGAATACTTAAATTATAGTGAGGTAAAGATGACAAAATCTGATAACGCCCTTGTCGAACTAGGCAAGGCGGCCATTAAAATTCAGCAATCTGTTCGCTTTGATGCGTCTACCAACGAACAAATGAAAGTTTTCAATATTTGTTTGGAGACGATGAATGCGCTTCGTAAAGTGCCGATACCACAAGATACGCCAGAATCGTTGATTTATGCTATCGCGGGTGAATTGGAAAAGGGTTTGAAAGCTAAAGCGAAGTATGACAATCATGAAAAACAGTTTGAAGCCTGTTTGCAATTCGCTGAAC
>JAYQWI020000063.1:0-6546 GCA_035871815.2 Candidatus Parabeggiatoa communis | reverse complement strand
GGAAGTGAACTGGCTGTCAGATATTGTATTGGTGTTTGAAGAACTGAGCGGTGTTGACCTCAATCTGTCTTTGGAACAATTACGAGCGATGCCCGATATAGAAACCGCTTATGCTCAGGTGATGCAAGCTTTTGTCGAACGACAAGTCTTGTTTGCTCCTGGCGCACCAGTGGATGAACTTAAGGCGTTGGTGAATACTTATCGCATTACGGTACAAGGACACGCTGGCTATCAAATCCCCGGCAAGCTACGCTGTCCGATTCATTTATTTCGCGCGGAAGAAAAAACGCCCCCTATTAAACAGAATGAAGAGGTTGATTTTGAAGATACCCGCGAAGCGTGGGGTTGGGCAGAATGTACTCACGCTCAAGTGGAAGAAATTATGGTGCCGGGGACGCATGTGACTATGATGACAATCCCAGATGTACGGATACTCGCCGAAAAAATTAGCCTGAGGCTAAGCACTTAAACGACTTACATTTAAATAAAACATGAAAACTGATATGTCAAATAAAATATCTATTTTAGGTATTAATTGCGCCTACCATGAATCTTCCGCTTGCCTGATTCAAGACGGAAAGCTGATTGCCGCAGTTGAGGAAGAGCGTTTTAACCGTATAAAACATGCTAAACCAGCCAAAACAGATAATGCGGATGAATTGCCGGTTCAATCTATTGAGTTTTGTCTGCAAAGCGGCGGTTTAACCAGTATTGCAGAGATTGATTTTATCGGTTATTCGTTTAATCCAGAAGAGCGTCGGCGCAAAAATCTCCAACATCAACCGGGTTATGCACTGACACCTGATGACTTTGGAACCCCTGAAGGTGAACAACTTTTTTATCAGGCTAATCTTCGGGTTGAAACCAAGTGCCGTGCAATGGGGTATAACGGACGATTTTTCTATCTTGACCACCATGATTGCCATGCAGCCAGTACGTTCTTCATTTCTGGGTATGAAAAAGCCGCAGTATTGGTGGTTGATGGCATAGGAGAATTTGAATCAACAACATTTTATAAGGGGGAAGGCATTCACCTGAAAAAGCTGAAACATTTTGAATACCCTGACTCATTGGGATTTTTATGGGAAAAAATGTCAGCCTATTTAGGATTCAGCGAGTATGATGCCGCAAAAGTGATGGGGTTATCCTCTTATGGTCAACCTGGAGTCTATAAACCGCACTTGGAAAAATTGCTTCATGTTGAAGCCGATGGCACATTCAAGATTGATGATGCTTTGGTACAATTCAGAAGCCATAACTATGAACATTTAGAAGCGATTTTCGGTGTCGCTAAACGAGATAAACCGGTTGATGAAATTAACGTTGAAATGCAGAAATATGCAGACATCGCAGTGGCTTTGCAAATTGCCACTGAAGAAATTTTTATCAAGTTATCATTAGCACTAAAGAAGGAAAGTGGTTGCGAAAATCTGTGTCTGGCCGGTGGCGTGACCTTAAATTGCGTTGCGAACAGCTATTTAAGTTATGAACAAATATTTGACAATTTTTACGTGCAACCAGCGGCCAATGATGCAGGCACTGCTATCGGCGCGGCTTATATTATTTGGCATCAGATATTGGAACATCCCAGGAAAGTGGTCAGCAAAAGCCCATACCTTGGTCCCAGTTATTCTGATACCGAGATTCTCACTGCATTAGAGCAACAACATTCACTCATTTTCCAACACTGGGACAACATCGAAGCGGCTGTGGCTGATAGACTGGTTGACGGTAAAATCATTGCCTGGTTCCAAGGTCGAATGGAACTAGGTCCTCGCGCTTTAGGTAATCGTTCCTTACTGGCGGATCCAAGGAAAAAAGAAATCATTGAATTAATGAACCACAAAGTCAAGCACCGTGAATTGTTTCGACCTTTTTGCCCCAGCGTTCTGAAAGAAAAAGCCAGAGATTGGTTTGAATTGCCCGAACCGCTACCAGAAGTGACCGATTATATGTTGGGTGCTTTCAGGGTCAAAAAAGATAAGGCTCACCTGATTCCGGCTGTGGTACATTTTGATGGTACCAGCCGTATCCAAACAGTACGGCATGATACCAATCCAAAATTCCATCAACTACTCACGGAAATGGAACAACGTACCGGGATACCAGTGTTATTAAATACGTCGTTTAATGATCAGGAGCCTATTGTTTGTACCCCCAAGGATGCGATTAACACTTTTCTGAAAACCCAGATTGACTATTTGGTTATGGGAAATTACTTGGTGACCAAGTCTTAGAAAAATCGCAGATCTATTTAAAATAACCATTTGCCGGCTATCGACTTAAGCCGATACCCCCTTCATGCTGGTTGCACGGGCAGAGCTGATTTGGAAATGACGAGGTGTCCGCTGCACTAAAAGTGTATCGGGTTAAGTTGGAAGCCAATTTGGCACACTAAATTTTAACCAAGATATTTAACATGACAGAATTTAATCTTTTGATACAAGATGTTTTACCAGGCAAACGCCTGAGTCAAGTTCATGATCTAGTTGTTATAACTGATGAAATAGATTATCCAGGCGTTGATCAAGTTTTCCCGATGTACCCGGAACAACCCTTTTTTCTGGATGAATTGGTGAAACCTAAAATTCAAGCCGCCAATGTGTTAGAAATTGGCTTAGGTTCAGGTGTGTTATCCATTGGTGCGCTTAAAGCGGGTGCCAAACAAGTGACGGCGTTGGAAATTAATCCGCGTGCCAAAATCTTTGCCGGTTTTAACGCGCTGCTTAATGGTGTTGAAGATGCCCTGCACATCACCGATGGTGATATTGAAAATATCTGGGCTCCCGTTATGGGGAAAACTTTCGACTACATCATTTCTAATCCACCCTTTATGCCAACGCCGCCTGATTCAAACCATTACTTACATTCAGGTGGTGGTGGGATACTGGGACTTGATTTTGTTGAAAAGATTTTTAGCCGTTTAGACGAACATTTAGCTCCAAACGGACACGCACAAATTGTGACAGCCGCTCCTGGAGATAATCAATTGCCAACAACATTACTAGAGCTGGCAAATACTTATTTAACGGGCAGCACCTTAATCAAAATTGATCCGCTTGCCTTTTCATTCAAAGTATTAAAACATCACTTGCCAGAAGGCTTTTCTGCTGAAAAAATAGCGGAAGTTAACCAACAATTGCAAGAAAAAGGAATTTCCCACCAATATTTATGTGTTATTCACTATGCAAAAGGTGAAAAATCTATCACTACCCTGTTTTCTGAGCCGCATCCGGCTTGGGATATGCCATTAAGAAGTGCATGATGTGCTGAATATTGGTTTCACTTCAGTATATCTGCGGAGATAGCTATGATTGAAGTCATTCCACTCAAATACGGCCCCATGTTTAAACGGGTTTTCAGTCAACCTAATGTTTTCAATCAATTTTGCCGGTCAGTGCGCTGTTTCAAAGTCCTACCGTCGCCACGTTAGCACAACAATTACGTCAAGATACGACTCCTCTGTTGACTCACTTAGTGCCGATTCAAACAGCCGGTTTCGCTCCCCCGGTTTATTGTTTACCGGGGGCCGTTGGCTCGGTGATGTATTTATATCCGTTGGCTTCCTATTTGGGTCAACAGCAACCCTTTTATGCCTTGCAAACACCAGGATTAGATGGCTCACCAACCCCAGAGTCCGTTGAGAGTCTTGCCAAGTTCCATTTGCAAGCCGTGCGGCAACAGCAGCCAAAAGGGCCGTATCAGCTGGTCGGACACTCATCAGGTGGCCGTGTGGCTTTTGAAATGGCCTGGCAATTGGAACAACAAGGTGAAACGGTGGCCTTGTTAGCGATTCTGGTTACCGGCGCACCGAATGCCAATCAACCCAATAATGCAATGGCTGATTACACGGAAGTGAACTGGCTGTCAGACATTGTATTGGTGTTTGAAGAACTGAGCAGTGTTGACTTGAATCTGTCTTTGGAACAATTACGAGCGATGCCCGATATAGAAACTGCTTATGCTCAGGTGATGCAAGCCTTTGTCGAACGACAAGTCTTGTTTGCTCCTGGCGCACCGGTGGATGAACTTAAGGCGTTGGTGAATACTTATCGCATCACGGTACAAGGACACGCCGGCTATCAAATCCCCGGCAAGCTACACTGTCCGATTTATCTGTTTCGCTCTGAAGAAAAAACGCCCTCGGTTGAAGAGATTGATTTTGAAGATACCCGCGAAGCGTGGGGTTGGGCAGAATGCACGGATGCCAAAGTGGAAGAAATTAGGGTGCCAGGGACTCATGTAACCATGATGGCTCTTCCACATATCAAAAGCTTGGCTGACAAGTTATCAAACTTACTTTATGAGGTATAAAAATTAATCATGCTACTTGAACTCACTCTACTCGGCGGTGGCATAATAGCCTATTGGACCAAACGCAATAAACACAATAAACGTAAAGATAAATCGACTAACAAGTCCAAGGGGTTCGCCCAAAAAGCCAAGCAAAACCCAAAGGGTTTCAGTCCCCAAAAACTGTTACATGACTTCAAAACCTCTGTTTTGGGTGATGAACGTCAGCAACAACAACTCACACTTGACCCTGAAATGCAGACAGATATTAAAAAATACGAAAAAGAAGCGAATCGTCGTCTAATATTATCTATAGGTGCAACAGGTCTTGCTTTATTAGCTTCAGCCTATCCCATGTTACGGATTTTAGGTATCGGTGCAGTATTATATCTCGTACGTGATATCTTCTATTTTATCTGGCGGGATTTCAAAAAAGGTCATTTCCTCAGTGTCTATTTGCTGGGGGCAATCATGTTCATTGGTATGATGGTCACCGGACACCTAATTCTAGCCGCATTTTCAGGTGTGCTGGGTGGTTTTTTGATGAAAATTGTCAAAAAAGCTGAAGACAGTTCCGAAAAACAACTCATTAATGTTTTCTCTGGACATCCATCCCGTGTCTGGATAGAAAAAGAGGGTACTGAGATACAAGTCGATTTTAATACGCTTCAAAAAGGTGATCGAGTTATTGTCAATGCAGGAGAAATTATTCCCGTTGATGGTATTATTTATAGTGGCTTGGCTAATATAGACCAACATATTTTAACTGGGGAAAGTCAACCAGTTGAACGGGAAGTCAATGATAAAGTCTTTGCTTCCACTCTACTTTTATCAGGTCGGATTGCCATTTCAGTTGAAACGACGGGTGAAGAAACGGTTGCTGCGGGCATTGGTCAAGTGCTTAACAAGACTCAAAACTACAAAGAAAATTTGATAGCACGAGGACAAAAAATTGCAGACAGCTTCCTGCCAGTAGAAATTGGACTCACTGCCACCACCTTCGCTGTATTGGGTCCGAGTTCTGCTTTAGCGGTTATGTGGTCTGGTTTAGGCGCAAATATGGCGATACTCGGCCCTCTAAGCGTACTGAACTACCTACAAATTCTCTCCCGTCACGGCATTCTCATTAAAGATGGTCGAGTATTAGAACTACTACGGCAAGTGGACACAGTTATCTTTGATAAAACCGGCACCTTGACTGAAGAACAACCGACAATCGGTCACATTCATTGTTTAAGTGATTATGATGAAAACACACTACTCAAATATGCCGCTGCCGCTGAATATCGTCAACCCCATCCGATAGCCAAAGCCATTGTGGATAAAGCCACCAGCAAAAACTTAGAATTGCCTGAATTAGATGAAGCGAGCTATGAAATGGGTTATGGCATTAAAGTCACAATTGACGGACAACTGATTCGGGTTGGTAGTGCTCGTTTTATGACTCAAGAAAATATTGAATTACCCGAAATGGCACAAGACATTCAAACTCAAGCAGAGGCAGAAGGTTTCTCGCTAATTTATATTGGTATTAATCAACAACTTGGCGGCATTCTAGAAATGCATCCCAATATTCGTCCCGAAGCCATTACAATCATTCAGTTTTTAAAACAACGTGGCATGAAACTCTACATTATTTCTGGTGACCATGAACATCCAACTAAACGGATGGCAGAAACTTTGGGTATTGACCACTACTTCGCAGAAGTACTCCCCGAAAACAAAGCCAATTTAGTTAAAAAACTATGCGAAGAAGGTCGGTTTGTTTGCTTTATCGGTGATGGTATCAACGATGCGATTGCGCTAAAATCAGCCCAAATTTCTATTTCTCTTAAAGGTGCTTCCACCGCCGCCACCGATACGGCTCAAATCATCTTCATGGATGGCACTTTAAACCACCTTCCGAAACTATTCCAACTCGCCAACGAATTTGAAAATACCATGCACACCAACTTCATCAGCACCATTGTACCCGGCGTTATCTGCATCGGCGGTGTCTATTTCTTACACTTTGGTATTGCAATGGGAATGGGATTATACTATGTCGGTTCTGCAATTGGATTATCTAATACCCTTTTACCACTGGTGAAGCATCAGGATGAGAAGCCGAAACTGCTGCATCGTGAGCTTTAATTCAAGCATTCGTTACGATAGCTTAAGCGATCTATCATGCCAAACAAGCAGATTCTAAATTTTTGTGTTTATAAGTACCCCTCCAGAGATTCTTCAAAAATAAACTTAATAAAAACAATC
>JAYQWI020000062.1:0-1687 GCA_035871815.2 Candidatus Parabeggiatoa communis | reverse complement strand
CGAGAGTGTTCCCAAAAACATTCAACAACAGGTTGAAATACAAGAAAAATATAGCGGTTACATTGAAAGGCAACAGGTCGAAATTGCCCGTTTACGCCGTTATGAAGAAACCATTTTACCGATTAATATAGATTACCTGCAAGTGTCAGGCCTTTCCAATGAAGTGTGCCAGAAATTGATCTCATACCGCCCGACGACAGTCGGACAAGCTTCACGGATTCCAGGCATCACCCCAGCCGCCATTTCGCTATTGTTGGTGTATTTGAAAAAAACGGGGCAACGGAATCATAAATAAAGTACAACTCATGACGGGCCGATAAACGAATTAAACCCCTATTATCCAGGACGACAAGGGCGAACACGTAGGTTCGCCCTTTTGCCTATCCTTTCTTATAAACAATCCTTGTAGTTCATTTTTGGAGAAACCCATGAAATCAAAATTTTTACTCACCATTTTTTTATTAATCATCAGCTTATCCCTCAACGCTGAAATCACTACCGATGGTACACTCGGCTCCCGCGCCAATTTACCGGGCCCCGATTATCAAATCGGGGCGGACTTGGGCCGCCAACATGGCGGCAATCTTTTCCATAGTTTTCAAGACTTTAACTTGAATAGCTCTGAAAGTGCCACCTTTTCTGGCCCCAATAGCCTCAACAACATTATCAGTCGTGTCACTGGTGGCAATCCCTCCAATATTGACGGGTTAATCCGTTCGGCAGTTCCGGCCGATATGTATTTCCTAAATCCTAATGGAATCATGTTTGGGCCTAATGCTAGATTGGATGTACAAGGGAGTTTTCATGCCAGTACCGCCGATTATTTGCGCTTGGGAGAAAATGGGCGATTTGATGCGCGTAATCCGAGTAACAGTTTATTGACAGTCGCACCGATTGCAAGTTTTGGCTTTTTGGATAATCCACATGGCAAAATTGAAGTCAATGGGCGAGGTGTGTTAAATGGATCGGGAACACCGCGTGCGTTATTGCAAGTGCCTGATGGTAAAAGTCTATCGCTAATTGGTGGGGATATTTATCTCAGTCAAGGCATGGATGAAGAGGACTTTGATAAACTTTTAGAAGACGATACTTCAAAGCTTCCCACTCCTGAAGAGAAAAGAGTGCTGTTAGAACTCAATCAGCGTTACAGCCAACTTCGTGCGCCCGGTGGTACGATCAATTTGGCTTCAATTCAACAAGCGGGTGAAATTGCGCTGACTAAAAACGGTCTGCATAGCACAGCCATCCAAAGCGGTATCATTCAATTGGAACAACAAGCCTTTCTGAGTACGACCGGAGAAAATGGGGGTAATCTATTTATTCGTGCCGGTCAGTTTATCATGACTGATAGCCGCTTTGAGGCCCACACACTTGGTATAGAAGATGGCGGACTCATTGATATTCAAGCAGAAACGATTAACTTACAAAACTCAGACATATTGGCCCACCCATATAATTTAGGCAACGGCTCTGATATTCAGCTTAACGCGACCGAATCTATCAATATTAAAGAGAGTAGTATTTGGAATTACTCAGGTGGTGCAAATTGGCTCAACTACGAGTTAGGGAATGCGGGACATGTCACTTTACGCGCTAAAAATATGGCGTTAACGAATATAACTATCATGCCAGATACTTATACTACTGGACAAGCGGGTAATTTAACTCTGATGGCAGAAAATAATTT
>JAYQWI020000061.1:0-2212 GCA_035871815.2 Candidatus Parabeggiatoa communis | reverse complement strand
TGATGTTCTGCAAATTTTTCAACATGATTTATAATAAATTCCTGTTTTTCATAAAAATCTCCAATAATGTTCAAATTCGTAACGATCTTTCAGAGAACGTAACTTCAAAATAGCTTCAGCACCTTCTAAACTCCATCTAGCAGCTTCTTTTTTCTTACTCATAGTTACTCATCTATCACCAGACAGATAACTAGGTAATCAAGATAATTCCATCGAAGTTGATAACTCAAACGAGTTGCAACTGGAGTTCAGGATGGACTGTCTCATCCGACCGGCGACAACGTTCAAGCAAAATTGGCTTCACCTTTTGAAAAGGAAGCCACCGATGCAGCTCTTTATCGTATAATCTTGCGAGAATATTGACCGCTGCGTTCCAATCCGCTTGCATAACCGCCCCACACCCTTCGGTACAGTGAAACTTGTCAAAAGTG
This sequence comes from Candidatus Parabeggiatoa communis, assembly GCA_035871815.2. Classification (GTDB taxonomy): domain Bacteria; phylum Pseudomonadota; class Gammaproteobacteria; order Beggiatoales; family Beggiatoaceae; genus Parabeggiatoa; species Parabeggiatoa communis. The sequence goes on along the minus strand of JAYQWI020000061.1, from coordinate 1,781 downwards.
CGTTTGCCTAAACAGAAGCACTTTGAACAAGTTTGAGAGGTGTATGCCGCATTGACTAGAACTACCCTAGAACCTCTTCGGGAAGCGACTGTTTCAATGGCATCTGCCATTAACCCTTTTACCCAACCGCTTAAACGACGCTTGGTATTTTTTCCTAATTTCTTTGATTTAAAGGTTTTGCTTAAATCTTCGCAAACAATTGTTGAAGCGACATCAATAATTTCATTAACGGCTGTAAAAACAATGGATTTTACCTTGGCTTGATGTCTCTTTTTACGCTTATTAAGCTTTTTTCTGCCTAAGTTATGCTTGATTATCCTTTTGGCTTTTTTAGGATTTTTGGCTTTTAAGTTTTCTAAAACGACCTTAATCTTATTGCGTTTTTGGTATTTTTTCTTGAGATAATCTGATTCATTTGATAGAATTTCACCCAAACCTTCACCGTGAAAATAGCCCTCAGAATCAACAAACGCTTCAGTATAGCCTTTGTCTATACCTATTTCCGTCGTTCCACAACCCCGTTCATCAGCATTATCTATTGTATAGTGAATTTCAACTTGGCCTTCACGCAGAATTAACCGGATTTGTCCGGTTATGGAATAATTGGTTCGAATCGGAATGGCAATACGCTTCCCTCTGATTAAACTAATGACTTCAATATAATTTTTACCCTGATATGAAAAACATTTATAGCTACCAGGTTCTAATACGATTTGATTAAAAGTGTGATTTTTGCCATGTTTCCAATCGGTACGCATTAATCGACGTGAATAAGAATTGTTTATCCATAAATCATCATTTTTAAGTATTTTAAACAAGTCATTACGTTCTGCACTATTATTAACATTTCTAAATATTTTCCTTCTAACTTTTTCTTTAGAGGCTTCTCGATAGGCTTTAATATCACCCAAAGTATCAGACAGTGTTGCCCGCCAAATTCTTTGGGGCAAATTTTTAACGTGTTTATTAGCAATCCAATCGTTACGCACTGGACGGAATTTAGCACCAAGCCCACCAATAGAGCCATTGTTACGCCATACTTCGGTGCGCACAGAACCACATTGCTCGGCAATGTCTTGTAGAGCATCGTATTTCGCTTGATTTAAATCGTCACTATAAGTCACTCGGGTGACTTTTTTAGCTTTTTTCATATCTCTCTTACTCTTTATCATTTTCTGGTCTTTACCGCAAACCATCAATTAGTTCAGCGAACTCAGGCATATTTATTGCTCATTTGAGCCTATATAGGTAGTAATGACTAAGAAATCAAGTGCTAGACGCGGCACCTTTCCGCTACAGCGAAAAGCGTGAGATTGGTTTTAGCTTGATCCCGCCTTTGGCGTAATTATTTGAATATTCATAATATAAAAATAATAGGGTTTATACCAATTTAATACAAATCATTGATTTAGAAATTATTATTTTAGTAAAATAAAATCAAGCACTTAACAAATTGGTATAATGTATAATTTAAATAGATTAGTTTTCTTAGCCTAAACTTTCCTGTAGGATGCCTACATGAGATTTGACACGATTAATCAATTACATAATTAATAGAGTTTAACTTATTTTATAATTTTTGTTAGTATTATGAAATTTAATGGTGGTTTTAATCTTTAAGCTAGTATTCCAGCAATTTTTTTTGAAAAATAAAATATTTTATTGACAAATCGTTATAAAAAAATTATCCCTCAAATTAAATCTCAAATTAAATTTTCTTGAGTACTAGGTAGGGTTAGCAACGTGCTTGCCAACCAACATTTTTAAATATTGGCCATTGT
>JAYQWI020000060.1:0-3482 GCA_035871815.2 Candidatus Parabeggiatoa communis | reverse complement strand
TAGACTCGCATTGGCTGTTACCACCCTTAGTGCCGGCTATTTTTCTTCTATAATCTTTCACAAAGAGGCCACTAACCCAGTTAGTGAACTGGTTGAAAAAACCACCCCTATCACGACGGGAATGAAGTTCAACCGTATAAGGACTTTTACCAGAGTGGATATTTTCAGATTCACCATTCAAAATCAACGTGATAGAGCTACCCTGTTTATCAACTCTGATCACATCACCTTCTTTCAGTGGGCTTCCCGAGTAGATACCCTTTTTAGCTCCGTTTATGGAAAAATCCCATTTCTGTCCATTTACGGCATCAATGTAAGCCACAATTCCTTTTCCCCAAACCGGCATCCCCACAGCAAACATCCACACAAAAAACACACCGCCCACTAGCATTCGCCAAGTACAAGCGGATTGGTTACGAGCATTTAGCATAATCAATCTCCTCTTTATTTGAAATTGATGATTGTCGCCCATTTTTTTGTAGGACTCAACCATATATTGAAACAAATGCTGTGAAAAATTCGATTTGATTTCAAAAAATAATATTGAGTACTACAGCAATTGGGCGAATCAATTTTGGTAGTTATGATAAAATTTTACCCACTTTATCACTTAAGTTTTATTTTTCTCGCTGTTTATTCACCTCCTCTTCTGTCGTTGTCTCCGGTGATGGCGCATTAAGCACCGTAAAATCATCCACAATGGCTTTATTTTCTGGCGCTTCGCTCTCCACTTTCTCTGATTCTGTGGTTTTCTTGTAGGAAGGTACATCCAACGCCGTTAAATCATCCATAACAGATGATTGACTTGCTTCATTCGCCTCTTCTGAGTCTGGGCTTGTTTTTTGGGAAGACGCATCAAATGCCGTTAATCCATCTACAATAGAGGGTTTATTTGGGTGTGGCTCGTTGGATGGCTTTGTGCTGTTTTTGGGCGTGAAGCCACCGTGCAGTTTTATTCCCGTTAAATCGGCCACTCTACGTTCAGACTGTTCTATCACCTTGGGCAAGTTATTCATGAGAATGTCATGAAGTTGTTGGTTTAACGACAGTTTCAACGACTGTTCTATTTCACTTGCCAATTTTTCCCTAGCAACTCGGGCTGCTGCTTCTGGCTCTTCTAGCTGTTCTAATTTTTTTGCTATATGGCGATAATTACCCGATATTTGATGAATATGTATTGCTAACAAAGGAAAAGCGAAATTGATCCAGATACCTTCTCCAAGCAAAAAAACGCTGACTGGTATAGATACAATTGTAATGGCTCCTGTCACAATCACCCACCAAAATGAGTCACCAATCAACAAAAATATCAAACCCATCAAAATGAGGGATAAAACGGTCCACTTGAAATTATCCCAACGCGATAAAGGTGTAATTTCTCCATGTTGTAACAGAGAATGGATAGCGTTAATAATAATCAAGCCACCCGGCATGTCTTCTAACGGTGTGGCATGCATATCGCCCCCGTCAGTGTAACTACCGCCAATGAGGACAATTTTATCCTTCAAAGCCCCACCTGCATTCGCGTCTTTAGATGAATCTAAATAAGATTGGGCTGAATAAACCGTTAAAATCGCATTACGCTCTTGAGTTTTCTCATCATAGTCTAGCAAAAAATAACGTACTGTCCATTTTTCGGCTATATTGCTAGGGGGAAGCCAAGGCATCTTGTACATAATCCGTTGACGAATGCCATACATCCCTTCCGTGATTTCTAATCCCTCAGCGATTTTGATCGGTTCAGATGAGACAGATTGGGGTATATAATCATCACTACAAAATGCCGGCTTGAATCGACTTAGCGCGTTATTGATACTCTCCTGTGCCTGTTGCGGTGTTTCATGACGAACTAGCGCGGCAGATAACAATTGAATAGAGGGGAGTACCTCGGGCTGTTTGTTTGTACAAATGGGTTGCCATAACCACCAGCGCCTGATGACATTATCGTAAGATGATGCCAAAAATAAAGGCGAGCCCCATTGCACAGAAGGTATGGAATTAGCCACAGCTTCTTCCAAAAAACCAGTGCGCGATTCAAAAATAGGCTCTGGGTTGGGAAGAAACCAATCAACAATGCTTTCATCCTCAGCATCATCAAACTCCGAAGGTGGGCGAAACATACGCGCTAAAATGATAGGCGGGCACTGTGTTTCGTCACAACGTGTTTGGTAAGCCGCTAGATAATCATACAATTCTTGATCGTAAGGATGTAATTGTAATGTTGTATTGATCTTATCAAAGAATGGTGTCAAGCCTGCAATAGGCGTTTTTTGACTTAAATCAATATCCACAATCACCAAACGCGCTTCACCCTTGACAGCCACCTCAATGAGTTCTTTGACCTTGTTTCTAGGTGTAAACAGCGGTTCACCCCACCGTTTATGCGTCTGATTATCAATATCCAAAAACACAAATGGCGGAATTTGTTTCGCCTTGGCCGCGGGAATCTCACCTTGACGGACTTGCATTGCAAAATCCAAATTAGCATCTTCCGCATCCATTATTAGCGGATAATCTTGAACAAGCGATAAAACAAACCAGACGATTAAGCCAACAAGCAAATTAGCAATAAACAGGGTGTATTTAGCGTGTTTATTACAAAAAATAGAAACGGGCTCGATGAGATTGAGCAGCCAATAAAATAGCTTTTGCCAAACAACTACCAATACAAAGATAAAACCAAAAAGTAAAACAAACTTATGTAACATTTTGTTTCCTTATTTAATTGTTGTCAATCGGGTACGCTGATATATTTAATATTTATACTGTCCACCGTTATAAGGTCGCGATTACGCATTTTGAAAAAAACGAAAAGGTTAGTCACCACCACCTGACTTGATCTTTCAGACAACGGCTGAAAGCTGTTGGCTATAAAATTCAATAGATCGTTATTATATGACGATGCTAAGTATAGCTAAAACTTTGAACACCAAGCTATTAACGCGCTTATCCAAACTGGCCTTGAATAAATCATTATCGCCTGATTTCTCAATATGCTCATCCAGCAGGATTGTATACCTCACGCAAGCATCCAATTGATTTATAAATGTTATTGAGATTTTGGGTGGCCGATAGGCCCTCAATCACCAATACCAGTCTGTCGTTTTTTTTAGATATCAGTGATGTCGAAGTTTAAGTCATTTTCAAAACGCTATCAATTCAAAGGATCATACAATGTCTGTTCCAATAGTGATTGCAAAGGCACACATTTTGCTTTGGATCGCAAAATATTAAACAGGCGATATTTTAACCCAGAACCCAAAATTATGCCGCTTTTTTTTGATTAGCCCACTGTTGCAAAACTTGTGCAAATTGATTAAAACTCGCATTATTCTCTTTAAGCCTATTCCGATCAGTTTGGCTAACCACATCTTTTATCTTCGGTAATTCAAATTCTTAACCCCCTTTTTTTCTGAAAGGCCTAATCCCCTGATAACCAAGGATGGCCATGGGGCAATTATCATTCCCAATCGCCTCAAAAT
>JAYQWI020000059.1:0-2330 GCA_035871815.2 Candidatus Parabeggiatoa communis | reverse complement strand
CTCGCGTTTTGATTTAGACGCGAGCATGGGAGACGCGAAGCATCGCGTCTCTACCAACCAAAGCCTCGCGTTTTGATTTAGACGCGAGCATGGGAGACGCGAAGCATCGCGTCTCTACCAACCAAAGCCTCGCGTTTTGATTTAGACGCGAGCATGGGAGACGCGAAGCATCGCGTCTCTACGAACCAAAGCCTCGCGTTTTGATTTAGACGCGAAACATGGGAGAATCGAAGCATCGCGTCGAAAACGATCCTATCAAAACATCAGACAAATCAGGGACACAAAAAATAACCTCATAGCCCACTATTTATAAATGATCGACTCAAAATCAATACTCAAAATCAAACTTTTTTTTAAAACCAGCCATATCGAATGGACAACGTATTTATTGATTGGCCACCATGCCCCAAAAATAATTGATAATTGATAATTGATAATTGATAACATTTGAGCAGACATCAGATTAAGATTGACAACTTCAATTTTTTTGACAATGAATTTTTTAGCTTTTTCAAAGTTTGGTGGATTTCCTGTGGTTAATCAATCTGATAAATTTGCACGGGCGCATTTCGCCCCTTTACGGGTATTAAACCTTGATCAATGATGGGGTTGATATTTTTGCCCATCGCTTCCAAAACGGCCTCTGATATCAATAATTGTGATCCAAGTTGTTTATTGAGTTGCTCAATCCGGGAAGCTAGATTGACGACATCGCCAATCACGGTATATTCTTTGCGCTGCGTTGATCCGACTGTGCCTGTCACGGCTTGCCCTGTGTGTAGCCCTATCCCAATACGGATTGGGGGCAGTTTTTCCTCAGCAATTTTCTGTTTGACATTGTGTAATATTGCTTGGGCCGCATTGACGGCATTTTGACTGTCTTTGCCGTCTGAAAGGGGGGCCCCAAAAATCGCCATAAAACCATCACCTAAAAATTTGTTAATCACACCATTGTGCTGATTCACTATCTCAATCATCGGTTCAAACAGGGTGTTGAGAAAATTGACGACTTCTTCGGGTTGATGCGTTTCTGAAAAGCGGGTAAAGTCTCGAATGTCTAAAAACATGACGCAAACATGCCGGCTTTCGCTATTCATTTCTCTGGGTTGATGTAATAGTTTTTCAACCACTTCTGGTGAAACATGTTGCCCAAATATATTAGCAATGTTATTACGTTCTTGGAGGGTACGAAAGGAATCGAGTATCTGTCTTTTGAGTTCTAATGTCAGAAAACCGGCTACCAGGCCAGCAACAAATAAAATGATGGCTTTAACAATATGATGCTGTATGAGTGCTAAACTGTTTGTTTGTCCTGAATCACTGAGTTGTGACAGGTAAAACCAAGCGACTGAGAAATATTCTAGTGCAGCAACGCTGCCAGTAAAAAGACATAATTTAAAATCTAGGCGTAATGCGGATAAGATGATGAAAATGAAATAAATAAAAGTCGGCGGTGCCATCAGGGCGGAAATGGGATCAAGCACTTGTGCAACCAGTAAAATCGCTAGGGTGGGAAAGCTGGTTTCTTCAAACACGTTAAAGTAGCGATAAAAGGTAGGAAATTGTTTTTTGCGCCTAATCACGTAGTCCAGAAAAAACAGTAATCCCCATTCATAAGCCGCAAAGCTTGCTAATAACAAGTTTAACCATACCCAAAATGGTAAACCATATCCAAAATGGTAAAATTCTTTTGGAAAGAAACCGAGCCTACAGCAACCTTGTATGAAAACCTCTAATGCCAGAAAACTGAGAATGACTGCAAGAATGGTTACACGCTTTTTTTCACTGATCAGGATTTGTTGGGCAAGTTGCTGTTCAAAAAGGTTTTGTGCGATATGGAGGTCATTGGGTAAGCTATTCATTGCTTTGTGATGTCTAATATAATGCAGTACAGCGAATTGAGAAACGAAGTTCAGCGAAGCTAATTTAACGAATAAGGCCTTTAGGTTAAATCACTATTTGAGGCTTTTATCCGAAAAAAGCATGGGGCTAAAGCCCCCATGCTAAAAGAACTTTTTTTTCACCCCAGATTTGTAGGGTGGGTAAACGGGCGGCAATGAACTCAAGATCACCTCAGATTTCACCGCCCGTTTGCCCACCATCTCCCCATTTGGAATAAAAATAGGGTGAAAAATAAACCAAGAAATGTGTTTAAATTTAACACCCCAGTTATAAAGGGCAAATGGAATTATATCTTCGCTACCTTGAAAAGTATGACTCGATTCCGCAGTTTTGGGACTGGGGTCGTTGGGTGGGAACGCTTCTTTGGGATGATAGAATTGTTAATTTTTAATTATAAATTCGTGTGTGTTAATGAAAAACACTTATCT
>JAYQWI020000058.1:0-3143 GCA_035871815.2 Candidatus Parabeggiatoa communis | reverse complement strand
CCAACCATACCTCCAACTAAGCCTCCAACTATACCTCCAAGTAAAAATGCAGTCCACCCTGAAAAGTTTATGGAAAAGCCTAACAGGCTTCCAAAAAAGAGATAGGTTATAGCCCATGAGATAATTGGCATAATAACAAGTAGTAATAGCAAGAACTTTTTGACATATTGCCGTTTGATTGAACGTGTTTCATCTTGGGCAAACCAGAGTTTGAATATTGAGGCATCGGGGTTTTCTATTCCACAAGCTTTTAAACGATGACGTAAAGTGTTCGGCTGAATCAGTATTAGCCATAACAGTGATAACAAATTCGGCAATTTAGCTTCGTGGTGGCTATCTTCTGATAATCTCGTTGGTACTTCTGGTTGAGCAAATAAATTACGCAGTATCTTGGGTATCTTAACGGCTAATTTATCTCCCATGAAAGTCATAAATATAGGTTCATGTAAGGGACTATTTTTCGTGGCTTGTTTAGCCCACTTTGACAATAGCTGTTGTGCGAAAGCAGATAAGGTGTTTTGTTGCGTTTTCGCAATGTCCAAACAAAAATCGGATAACGGTTTATCTGAGGTTTTTAGCAATCGGTTGTACAATGCGGTGCGTATTTCACGATCTTGGGGCAAAGATAAGTCTTTTATCAACTGCATTCGTAACCAATCCGGCATATACCCATAGCGAAACCAAGGCAAACGCGCTAGTTTAGCTAGGCGTTCCTCAGTCAAGGATTTCAGTTGCTCGCCTAGATAAAGCGTTAATGGCCAACGTAATTCGGGATAAATCGCACACGCACTGAACCAAGAATACCCTTCATCTCCTAGAAAATCCCGTACCTGTTTGAGTAATGCTGTCAGCACGGGTGTATCCGGCGCATGGTGTTCTAGCCAACGACGGGGACGTTCCTGAAGATAGTCAGGAAAGGGATTGGAAACTGAATCGGATGGCCTGGGATAAGGTTGCCAAGTGCCGCTGTTAATGCGTTCAACCAGTCCTTTTAATCCAGCATCATTCGCTGGCAGAATCAGGAAATTGGCCCCATCTAATAGCTGCTCTCGGTATCCCCATTGCTCTGGTGTTTCTAAGGTAAACAATGCCCGCTGTGACCAGACAGAAAATTGTTCAATCCAATTGACTACTTGACAGGTGACAGGATTGATGAGTCCATTGCCATCAGAAAAAACCAGCAACCGATGTTCTGGATAATGTTGTGCTAATTCTGTGAGCGTGAGTGGTGCTTGTTGACTTTGTTCTGGATAGCAACGGCGTGGCACGGTATCAAAATAATAGCGTGTGACTGAGACATCATCCGCAACTAATTGATTAATCAGTGAATTGACTAATTGCGTTTGATGATCATTGAAAGTGGTTCTATCTATCAAAGCTAAATATTCTGGACGAGTTTTAATCGTACCAGTGATCGGCGTAAACCAACCGCCCGCTTGGGTCGTTTTTTCGACGGTGGCAGCAATGTTCAGTACATTGGCTGGCATAGAGATATGTTGGCGTAACTGTTGTGCAGTATGGGCCAAACTCAGCGATTGAAAAAACTTATCCTCTGTGGGTTTAAGAAATAATTGTCTTATATCAGGCCGTGTTGTTGTGGTTTGCCTTGCTAAGAAAAGCTGTGCCCGATATCGCCACCATAACTGCCACAGTAATAAAACTAAAAGTGGCGATATCAAAGTAAACACTACTTGCAATGAGGGTAATCTATCGAGCAAAGAAGGAGTGAAGGGCTGTGTTTTTTCTGGTTGTATAGGTTGTTCTATTTTATTATTTTTAGGTTCTATAGGTTGTTCTATTTTATTATTTTTAGGTTCTATAGGTTTTGTAATTTCATCTACAAATTCGATTTCATCACTTTTAAATAAAAGGGTTATATTTGACCAATAAACAAATATATTTGAAAGAAATATCATAGCGAAGATGAACAAGACCCATTTCCATAAGGTATTGCCCTTTTTTAGAGTGCGTAATTCAGATTCAAGATCACTTAAAGGGTTGCTTTCAGTTTTGGCAGTGCTTTTAATTTCATGAGTGTTTTCAATTTTAGGCGATGTTTTAGTTTGAGGGTTCAATAAGATTTTAGTTTGAGGAAATTGCCTCACCCATTGATTAAAATGCGTTTCAAATTCTGCCTGTTCTTTAGGCGAATGACACAATATGGGGGCTAAAAACTGCCGCAGTTCAGTCAGTTCAGTGGGCAGTTGACCTTGTGCTGCTAGTATCAAGATCAAATCTTGCGCGGCAATGTATTGTGTTTCGCCGATGTTATAGCCGACAAAGCGTAATTTTTCTATGAAGTTGATGAGTTCTTGAGTTAGGATGTCTGGGTTCATAGCTTTAAAGTTGTCATGTTATGTTGGTTGTTTCTAATACCAGCTCTTAGTACAACGGATCAGGGGAGTGAACGGATTGATGCAAGGGTTCTATCTAATCGATTGAATAGAACAAAGTGCAACTATAGTTTTTCAGATATTTATTTTCAAAAGGGCGAACACGTCGGTTCGCCCTCAAATTATTTTTCTGAACATCTATAGCATCAATCCGTTAACTCCCCTGAGCCAAAGTACTAGACTGTAAATAAGCCCTTGCACCAATCCGTTCAATCCCCTGATCCGTTGTACTGAACACTCCTTTGCACCAATCCGTTAAATTCGAGGAGCCGTTGTACTAATGGTGGCTTTACCCACCCTACGGTTCATTGATTGACGCTGATTAATCATTAATCATGTTCAACATCACAAGGCCACTACAATAGGTTAATATTTATCATGAATATGAGGATTAAATAAATTATGAGTCAAAACGATTTAGAACATTTCCTGAACCAAGATCGGGAAGATAGCCAAACACATTTTGATTGGTTATCTCAACGAAATGAGTGGCTTCGCCACATAGAGGCCTTCTATGATAGGGTTGTCAAATGGCTCTTTCGCTATATTGAGCAAGGCAAAATCCAAGTCTCTCGTCGAAATATCACGCTCACTGAAGATAACATCGGGAGTTATGACACCGAAAAGCTTATTCTGAAACTGGCTAATAAAGAAGTGTCTTTGATACCCATTGGCACCGTGTTGATAGGTTCCAAAGGCCGTATTGATATGCGTTCCAGTGCAGGGGAAGTCAAATTTGTGCTAGTCGAA
>JAYQWI020000057.1:0-11543 GCA_035871815.2 Candidatus Parabeggiatoa communis | reverse complement strand
ATCTCTTCTCCAAATCTCTTCTCCAAATTTTCCCTCCCAATTTCTTTTCAAAATTTCCCTCAATAACATTATCATTTATTTGTTCAAAATATATGCTTTTGAACACCTTTCTAAAAAATCCTAGCCGAAATCCGACACGATCAGTCGTTTTTTTATAAAATGAATCCGTGTTAATCATTTACATCCATTTAATCAGCGTTCTATCATATCACCTAAAATTTTACGGGATAAAAGGCTTTTTCTAATAAGCAACGCGACTTCAAATAACGGATTGGGCTGATTCAAAATCAGCGTTTGTAGCGAAAGTTTTTGCGCGCAAAAACCGGGGCAAAAGAGTTATCGGAAGCAGAAACAACGGAAGCATTACAAACAGCCCTCGCTTTTGACATTACCTTCTATAATGATAATGAATTGCACTTGAAAGCCTTAAATTTGGCTAATCGCTTTTCATTACCCGCAGCTTATGATGCTCACGATTTGGCTTTGGCAGAACGCTTCGATGCACAATTCTGGACGGCTGTTCGTCGTTTAGTACGGGTAGTGCAAGATGATTTTCCTTGGGTTCATCTTGTTTGAATCCTGGAAACGATAGATATTTAGATAATTATACCCAGCGAAATGAACATCTGGAGAATTGATTGGGATTAAAGCTCGGTTGTCTAGGCCGACTTTGTGATTGGAGCAGGTTGAGGGCTTTGTCAATTTGAGTGCCAAGTGTTTCAGTTGAATCTGCGGTGGCTATGCCCTCTAAATGATCTAACAGCGTTTGGAATTGTGTACGATAATGATTGACTGTGGCTTCATGGCGTTTGTGATGGAGATCGGGCAATTGGAGATCGTACAGCGATTGTTCAACTGTCGCAAAATCAGCCTCAATTTGTTCATTATCAGCAATGAATTGTTCTTGAAGTTGAGACAATTGAGATCGGGCAAAGACTGGTAAATGTTGGCGTTGTCGCGGGGCCCGCGTTGTGTCGTCTTGTGTCAGACTGTCTTTAAGTTGTGTCAAGGTTTGGGTTATTGTTTGTACAGTGTTTTCAAACTGTGCCGCGCTATCGTTTTCAAGGGCCTTGATTGGGGCCGTTGCGAGAAACAATAGACTTGTCAAAAAAAACAGTGCCTTAATTTTTATTGAATAAGTATTTTGATAAATTGAGGGCCTAAATTGAAGAGGGCGGATTCTATTATTTCTTTATGATGTTATGGAAGGGGGCAGAAAGTGACTTTAACTCGATATCAGTTTTACCCGAGATTGTACTAGCGTTTTTAACTACCCGGTTGTACGCTTGAACCTGATCGGGTTGAACAACATCGAGAGCAAAGCTTGCAAGCTTTGGCTTTGTTTGAATAGAAGACTGATTCGACTTCTGTTCATGACACCACGCAAAAGTTTTTGCGCGCAAAAACTTTTGCGTGAAACGCTAATTGACATTAATAAGGGTGCGATTAAAAGTGCGGGGGTAAAACAAAATCAAGTCATAAAAAGTTATCCCAAATAAATTTTGGACTCCAAAAAAACCAGTGTCTTCGTTCCAAATTTATTTTGGATGATCTCCCCCGCACTTTTAATCGCACCCCATTAACAATTAATATACCATCAATAGGGCAACCCTTTTTATTGAGTGCGTTATAGAAATACTCTATTATAAATCAATCATTTACAACGTTTTTTCCTGTAGAGAGCAGGAATGTAGGGGCGAACCTTTGTTATCGCTCTTTTGAAATTATCTTAAAAGAAAATCGATCAGGAAACGATTGCAAATCTCAGGAGACTGATTATGTTAGCGACTTTAAACAACCAGGTGCTTTTTAAAAAACGACTCTCCAATGAAGACATTCTCAAAGCCTTTATCTTCGATTTTTTGGGGATCAAGCTTCAACCAGAAACCATTGAAGTTGAAAAAAAGTTTACGCCACCGATTGGGGGGATCGACATATAGCGTTTCCCGATTGAATAAAGTACAGTTATATCTAGAAAATCGAACCGCAAAATAAATTTTGCACTCCAATCAGGCAGAAGCAAAATTTATTTTGCTTCTTTTTTCGTTCCAAATTTATTTTGCTTCTATTGGAGTGCAAAATTTATTTTGCTTCAGCGTGATTGAGATATAGCCTTTCCCGATCTCATGACGTACATTTACATTTAAATTCGCCGCGGCAAAATAAATTTGGAACGAAAAGAGCAAAGCGGCAAAATAAATTTTGCACTCCAAGAGCAAAACGGCAAAATAAATTTGGAACGAAAAGAGCAAAGCGGCAAAATAAATTTTCAAAGGGTGGCAACCCCCTTCGGGGAATAGCCCCAGGCTCCGCCCTCATCGTTATACACAAGTCAAAAATCGTTAAAAGTAGGGTGGTTTTAGCTTCGCTAAAGTCTGAAGTATTTGGAAGGCTATTTTGCTGTCATTGTGCTTGATGCCAGACATCAATAATTGGTGGCTGCACGTCAGGGCTATCCTTTAACAATAGGGATTGATCAAGAAACCCTGTATATTGGTTCTAGCACCAATATTTTGAACGTCATCTCTTATCCCGTTTTACAAATCAAAGAAGGTGAAGCGATAATGCTTCAGTCTATTTGTTAAAGCCTCTGGGGAGATAGAACGCTGATTAAACTGATGTTCATGATTATAGCGTTTCACATTCAAGCCTTTCAGGGCCTTAGCGTTTTAATCTGTGATTTTTATGATTGATTTTGTACTTCATTCAATCGGGAAACGCTATAATCATAAACATCAATGGTGGGCAAGCGGGCGCTAAAATCTGGGTGTCTCTTGAATTCAATGCCGACAGCGATCCCACCCTACGAGACGCTTTCTACCCATTGTATATCCTTTTTTAGCCAAGCATTCACTATTTCATCCATACTTTTATGTTTGTTGTTTGCAATTTGAGCGATAAATTGAGCTACCGCAGGTTCAAGATGAATAAGGGGATTTTTCTGACTACCTCGGTGCTGAGTTGAGTCATTTTTTGCGGCGGCATGAAGTTTGGCATTTTGATCTGTCAAGGCGAGTTGATAGGGTTGTGGTACACAATCCAGTATAAATGGTTTCCAAAAATCTGGATCATCTTGATAAAGGAATAATTGATGCTTAATGCGTCGAAGCAAAATCGTATCACCATTAAAATCAAGTACGCTGTCGCCATTGCCCTGATTCAATAGGGCGACAGTGATTTTGATAAGGGTGCTATGAGCTAATTTAAAATCAGCTAATTTATCTTGAACAAAAAACAAGGCTAGACTAGGGGTGAAAAAAAAGTGTTTTTGTATAAAAGCTTTGTCTTCTTGTGTAGCGAGTTCGATGTCAAGAGTCATGCCAGGGGCTTTTAAGTCGTTTGACTGCATTTCAATCTCTTGGAAAGTGGACAGCAGATGGGTGACTTGTGTCAAATTCAGGGGGTTGTCAATCATTAAGGTGTATTCAAGTGCCATTAAATATCTCCATCATTATGGGTTAAATCCATTTCAATAAGTTGTCCTTTTTTTATGATAATCAATTGTTGGAGGTTGAGTACAGGTTTTCTGATTGTGAACATCGTTTTAATATCGGTTATAGGCACGGTGTTATCATCCAAATTGAGAAGCACTCTATAGGTTTGTCTTCTTTTCAGTTTTCTTGATATTTGATTACGAATTTGTTCAACATCTGCCCGGTGATTTGGGGCATAGTTATCGAATATTTCACCATTGATACGATAATCAGGTTGTGCCCCTTCTCTTACATTATCGCTTAATTTGGTTGACGGATTTTGTTCGACATGATATCCCTTTTCAACCAGTATTTTTGCCGATTCATTTTCGCGTTGGAGAGAACGTTGATTTTCTTGACTGCCTTGTATTTTAGTTTGATTACCAGACAATTGGCCTTGTAGCATAATGAAAAAGTAAAATAGAGTTTAAAAAGGTGATAACAAAGGTTAATAAAATTGATAATGCAATAGGGATGAGCCTTTGTTATCGCATAATAGAGGCAAAGCTAATTTGAAACACTCTGCCTCACATCACATCAGTTAATAGATAAATATGATATACAAAATAATGCCTTCTGACATGCCGGTGATAATCGCCATGGTGTAGAGATTACTGACTCTAAACAGGCAGAATATGATTAAACCGAGAAAGAGTGATAATAGAAAGACTTTTTTATCAATGCTTTGCATAAAGGTGAGTGCTAATCCGGTTCCGAACAGTATGAGTACGGAAATGAGGGCGACAATGGCAAACCCCATGAGTATCTCTGAAATGGAGTAGATTTTGTCGTCAAGCACTCTGATGATCTGATTGAAAACAAACAGCATAAAGATGAGTAAGGAGAGGGCGGGAAAGGGGGCGATGGTGACTTTCAAGATATTGGCTGAGACTTGCTCACTAAAATCGGGAACCAGTATTAAGCCAATGATGCTGAGTGATAAGACGGCAATGAGGCTTTGTAAGTAAAAAAGCAGTGTTCGATTGGTTGACATGATGGGTTATCCTTAAATAAATAAGACGTAAATAGAAATGCCCATGCTGATGCCACTTAAAATGGCAATCATTTTAATGCGCTTAATCCATAAAATATTGACAATATACAGGGATAATACAAACGAATTAAGAAAGATGGGCACAACGGAGTGACTCAATTCTTTATAGACGATAGCTTCAAAAAAGTAAAGACATAAGATTGAAATCAGACAGGTGGCGAGTAAATAGCTAAATGCCGTAAATACGTTTAAGCGTGTTTCATCTATTTCTGCTAGGAGGTTTTCTTTAGCGACAAAAATGTAGGCTATAAAAATGGCCAGTGGTAGGGGCCCAGAAACGGCCGCGATTACCTTTATGATGTTTTGAAAGGTAACTTCTTTGGCTAAAAATTCAATTATAAATAGGCTGTAGGGTATCAATAAAATGATAACCAAGCTGCGAGCGAGTTTTTGACTCATTTTTTCAACTGGAAAATTTAAAAGTGATCTGTTTTTAATTTCACGCAAAGACGCTAAACACTTGGCACCGAAGCGCCTTTGCGTCTTTGCGTGAGACAAATGAATCAGCGTTCTATTCTATATTTCACGCTTAAGTTTGTTTTTCATCAGGAAAATGGGGTTGCCAATGCCAGTTTGGTGCGGCCTCTTGGGCTTGATTCAGTATGGCTTGGATATCTTTGTTATTTTTCAAGCCTTTATTTTCCCAGAGACGATCAAGTAGTTGAGGAGCGAGTTCTTGTTTATCGCTTAGCAGTACGAATGCCGATTCTGATAAGGTGTTCTTGATGACTTCAATCTCTTTATTGTTTTCCAACCATTCGTAATCATTCAATAGGGCATAGATTGAGGTGGCTTGCAATTTGTTTTTCATCCAGTCGAAATCCAGTAAGAGCAATTTGAGTTCGCTATGGCGTCCAGCATGGTGTAAGTGCAGACAGAGGTATTCAAAGAAGTAACCGTCATTGGGGCCACTTATCCAACCGTGTTGATCACATTGGCGGCGGTAAGTGGCTAATAAGTGAATATGCAATTTATCCAGTTCTGCTTCTGCACATAAATAGTCGTGTTGGAAAGCGTGTAAACCCAGGTATTTGTGTGAGCTGCTTTCATTGATATGCAATAAGCCTTTTTCAGTAATTTCTTTGATAAAGCGGTAGGCTTCTTCGTCTATCAGCTGGTAGAGGTAACGCCATAACATGATGGCGACGGATTGAGGAATGCGCGAGTAATCTGCAAAAACAGCTAATGCGAGGTAATAGTCGGCTGGCTCTCCTAAAGCTTCTATATTGAGTTGTAGGGCTTGCATGAGAGGGCGTGGGTGTTTGTCAGGAAATTCAAACTCTTCATCTTGTAAACGCTCAACTAATTCTCCCCATGTTGTTGGGGATTGGTGACGTGCGACATGCGCTACTAATTTGATGGCTAAAGCTGAATAATCACAAGCGCGTACTATTTCTTCCACGCTGGAAGGGATCGAAGCGGGGGTGATGTCTTCTCTGGCGACACACAAAATGAAAAATTCTAGTGCTTGTTCTTCTGAAAACCCTTTTAATTTATAACCCTTTGTCATCTTAATAAAATACTGCGTGAAGTCTAACAACTTGCTGTCACTGGTGGTTATCAAGAGTTGACAATGTTCCCCAACGAGATTAAATGGCAAGATGTCTTGTGCATCTGTCACATCATCTAAAATCAAGAGACAAGCACGAGTCGCACAGATTTCATTCAAATATTGTGTACCTTGTTCGATATCCAAAATATCTGTTGTTGATTCACCTAGTGTTTCGATGAGTGCGATTTGGTGAGCCAATAAATCGGCATCTGCGCCTAATGTGTGCCAAAAGATGCCGTCTGGAAAGGCGAGTCTAATTTCTGTTTCCCGCGCTAAAGCGGCTGCGATGACTGATTTACCCATGCCGCTGGGTGCTTGAAGCACAAGAGGCGGCCTTTGTTCATCGGTGGTTTTCGCCAGTAATTTGGTTTTAATCTCTTTAAAAACAGAGATTTCTTTAATAAACTGATTTGGTAATTCGGGCACCTGATGCAAGGTGGCGGATTGGGTGTGTTTCTTGAGTTCTCCTAATTCACGTCTCATGTCTTGCACTTCGGTATCAAGGGTTTTGATGAGGCGCTGCAAAAGGAGTTTACGATCCAGTTTGGTTTTAAGGGTTTCGTATTGTCTCAGATCCCCTAAGGTTTTATTGAGCAAATCGTGGTGTTCTTTGAGCAAGATAATTTTTTGTTCGATGCTTTCATCCAAATGGTGTGATTGGGATTGTTCTTGGGCCGTTTGATGGGCATTGGTTTCTTTAGAGAAAGCCAAGACAGCCTTTTGGAGTTCTTGAGCACGTTGTCCGACATGAGTGACTTTGTCAAAAAATTCATCAAACTTATTTAAAGAGAAGACGATGGCGGTTTTCTTGCCGGTTTCATCAATAATATATTGCGGGTGCAGGTACTGTTTATCTGGAATGGTTAAGTCCATGTTTTGATAACCTTTAATGGTCAAAATGAAGTTGTTAATAGGTTTTTCAAAAGTACAACGGTTGTAGAGACGCGATGCTTCGCGTCTCTAACGAGGGATCGCGTTTCTACAAAACAGAGACGCGAGGCATCGCGTCTCTACAAAGATGCGAGGGATCGCGTTTCTACAAAGATGCGATGGTTCGCGTTTCTATAAAACAGAGACGCGAGGCATCGTGTTTCTACAAAACAGAGATGCGAGGGATCGCGTTTCTACAAAAACGGGCTGTTGGCGAATCAAAAAGTGTTTGCTTTTTCTAGCCATTTTTCTTGCTGTTGTAGAGCCCATAGATGGGCGTAAACGCCGTTGACATTTAATAACGCATGATGTGTTCCTCGTTCAATAATTTCCCCTTGTTCCATGACTAAAATTTGGTCAGCATCAATAATCGTTGATAAACGATGGGCAATCACTAGCGTTGTATGATTCACGGCGACTTGAGATAAGGCGGTTTGTATCAGTTGTTCTGATTGAGAATCTAAGGATGAGGTGGCTTCATCAAATATCAAAATTTTCGGTTTTTTCAATATGGCACGGGCAATGGCAACCCGTTGTTTTTCGCCGCCAGATAGTTTTAAGCCTCTTTCGCCTACTTTGGTGTCATAGCCATTGGGTAGCGATTCAATAAAGGTATGAATATTAGCGAGTTGGGCCGCTTCAATCACTTGAGCTTGGGTTGCTTGGGGATGGGCGTAAGCGATGTTGTAGTTTATGGTGTCATTAAATAAAACGGTGTCTTGTGGAACGATGCCAATTGCGGCACGGAGACTGGCTTGGGTGACTGTGCCAATGTTTTGGCCATTAATTGAAATGCAGCCGCTGGTGACATCGTAAAAACGCAAGAGTAAACGGGCTAAGGTCGATTTTCCAGCACCACTTGCACCGACTACTGCGATTTTATGTCCGGGGGGGATGTCAAAACTGATTTCCGATAGAATTTGCCGTTCTGGTTGATAACAAAAATTGATTTGGTTAAAACAAATTCCGCCTTCGCCAATTTTAAGTGGGCGAGCGTTAGGCGCGTCTTGAATTTCGGGTTTATTTTCAAGTAATTTAAACATTAAATCCATGTCTGCTAGGGCATATTTGATGGCACGATAAACGACACCTAGAAAATTCAATGGAATAAAGAGTTGTAATAAAAAGGCATTGATGAGTACTAAATCGCCTAAACTCATTTTACCGTCAACAACCCCTTGACTAGCCAATATCATAATTAAGGTGACACCGATAGCAATGATAGTGGATTGTCCTATATTTAAGGCAGACATAGAGGTTTGCGTTTTGACGGCCGCATTTTCCCACTGTGCTAAGGTTTCGTCATAGCGTCGTATTTCAAAAGCTTCATTGCCCAGTGATTTGACGGTTTCATAATTGACTAAACTATCAATGGCTTGATTATTGGCTTCGGATTCTTTGGCATTCATGGTATGGCGAAATGCCATTCGCCATTCAGTTACGGCTAAGGTAAACATGACGTAAATAATGACGGTAAAAAAAGTAATGAGGGCAAATTTTATGTCATATTGCGTGAATAAAATCAGTGCAATCAATAGAAATTCAGCAAAAGTGGGAATAATTTGAAAAATCAGGTAGTTGAGAATAGAACTGATACTGCGCGTGCCGCGTTCCAGATCGCGTGAAATCGCTCCTGTTTGTCTTTCGAGATGGAAGCGCAAGGATAAGTTATGTAAATGGGCTATGACTTTATTGGATAAGCGCCGCATGGCACGGTAACGCACTCTGGCAAATATGAGATCGCGTAATTCGTTAAACAGGGCACTTGAGAATCGCAAAATACCGTAAGCGGCTAATAAAACGATAGGTAGAGTGGGAGCAGCTTGTTGTGTTTTGTCTAGCGCGTCAACAATATATTTGAGTGTAATAGGCACACCGACATTCGCGATTTTGGCGAAAACGAGAAACGATAATGCGAGTAAGACTCTTCCGCGGTAATCCCAAATGTAGGGAAGTATATCACGCAAATTTTGGCGATCATTGCGGTTGGTATGGGCACGAGTCGTGCGGCGTTGGCTGAGGGGAGAGCGCATAGTAGGTAAGACTTTATTCTAGTATAAAGTGAAAATGGTCGTCTTCTCCAAACGAAAAGGGGATAGCGAAAGGGTAAATTGTCGATTATTTATTAAGAGGATTAGCCAATGATAATGCCACAAAACCAACCACCCATCCGGGGGAAATTTTACGAGAAGAATTTCTAAAGCCTTATCGCATAACAACCACTGAACTGTCTGAAAAGATCGCACTTTCGGTTGAACAGATTAATGCTGTCATCAATGCAGAACAAAATCTTAGCACAGATATGGCTTTATGTCTCTCTCAATTATTTGGATCCTCACCCGAATTATGGCTGAATGGTCAAATGAAATGGGATAGCTGGCAGATTTTTTCATGGAAATTGTAGGGGCAATCCCTTGTGGTTGCCCCTCAGAGCCTCGTCAAAGTCATTTGCAAATTATTGATTTTATAAAATGAAATGAGGATATTTTAAACCGATCTATTAATAAACAATCGGTTATAAATGATGAGTTTTGTTACGCCAAAATTTGACCTAAAAACCTTTAGCATTCAGCTTATGAGTTTCGACTTTGATGTAGCCCTGGGTTGCCCCTTTTATAAGGTTTACAATTTCTTGTAACTGGTTTTATCAAGAATTGTGGAATGGTGAAATTTTAGAATACGATTGTAGGGGCAATCCATTGCCCCTTCCTTTCCCACACTAGCTACTACAGCCATCCGATGGAATCGTCTCAAGTGGCATTCGCTTGACATCTTGATGTCCCACCAATTGGGAATCAAAAATGGGCGTATAACTCATGACACTTTGGACGTAGTGGCGCGTTTGATGATTCGGAATCAACTCAACCCAAACATCGGCTGGTAAACAGCGATAGGCTTTCATCCACCGTTTGGTGCGTGATGGGCCCATGTTATAGGCCGCAGTGGCTAACAAAACATTGCCTTTGAATCGGTCAAGCATTTTCCTTAGATAGCTTGTGCCTAGCAAGATATTGATATCGGGCACGTCTTGGTCGTTTTTTAACTTGATGCCTTGCTGTTTCGCCACTTCCTCAGCCGTTGCTGGCATCAGTTGCATGAGGCCTAAAGCACCTGAATAGGAACGGGCATCTGTTTGAAAAACACTTTCTTGACGAATGATGGCATAAACATAAGCATAATCCAGTTTTTTGGCCTGAGCATTAGTGAGTACCGCGTCATAAAAAGGGAGCGGAAAGCTTATCTTGAGATCATGAAAATATTGGGCTCTAGCCAAGGTGAAGATGGCCCGATCATGCCAACCCCATTCGTGGGCTAAAGCGGCAGCCGTTTTTAATTCTTCAGGGGTTAACGTGGGTAATACGGCTTGCCATTCTTCACGAGCGAAGTTTGTCAGTCCAATGAAGTACAATTCACGGGCACGTATCAGGGCGGCATTGTTCTCAAGTAATTGATTTTTCTGTTCTTGAGTGATTGTCAACCGTTCTGAGTGAAATGAATAAGGTTTATCAAGTCGATCAGCCGCTAAGAAGCCATAGTAAGGGTAGTAGTAACTACGCTGTTTAGATAACGGCTGAAACCGTTTTTCGGCTTCTTTTGTTTGTCCGCTTTGCTCTAAAGCACGCGCTTGCCAATATTGCCATTTGGATTGCTCTTGCGAGGCTTTGGGCAAAGACTCTATCAGTTCTTTGACGGCTTGCCAATCTTGCTTAGCTAGAGCAAGTTGTAATTTGGCTTGGTTGATCTGCTTATCAAGGCCCTTTTTATCCACTTCTTCTAACCAAGCCTTGGCTTCGTTTAGGTTTTCTGTGGCAGCCATTAATGCAATGTAGCGAGATATTTCCGCTGTTGCTTCAGTCGTGAAGGCGTAGTCTTTCTGGTAATTTTCCCAATGTTCATAAGCCGCCTTAGCATCTGAGCGTGCTAAACGTTTTAACCCATGCAGCACTATCTCACGGACAATTGGGTTATCGGGATGCTTAAATCTTTTCAGTTCGTGGGCCGGTTTCTTGTGCATAGATTGCCAGCGTTCTAGCAAGATTTGGTCAGCTTCAGACAAGCCTCTAGCAAGATATTTCGCCAATCTGAGTTGGCTATTTCGCATGGCAAGACGAATGCGTTTCCAGCGCAATAGATTGGTGATGATTTCGTTGTCGTAGAGATACTTAAACACCGGATCGCAGGCTTTGGGCTGTGATTTTCCCACTACCCATAAGGCTTTCGCCTGTTCCAAGAAGGCCTTCAAATCGCCTTGTGTCTTAAGACGTGCTTGGAGATAAAAGCACTGTAAGACCGTGTCTTTCTGGGGTGTATAAACCATCAGGAAGGTTTCCCAATCGCGTTTTTTACCCAGTTGTCTTAGCCATGCCTCTCGTAAAGGGCGCACAAAAGGACTGTCTTGGTATTGAGCCAAAAACGCTTGGAGGGTTTCTGCCTTTTCTGTCTCAAGATGCTCTTTGAGATCGAGGTAGCGCAAATAGTGGACAATGGGATACGCTTCCAGTTGCGCTGACAAGCGTTTAAAGGACTCCCCATC
>JAYQWI020000056.1:0-8716 GCA_035871815.2 Candidatus Parabeggiatoa communis | reverse complement strand
TCCCGATATCGATATCACCGCTTCCACCGTATTCGCCGCAATTTGCCCCATATACCCACCACACCCCATTAATAAACCCATTGTCAAGGAGAGATTGAAAGGACATTTTTTATTCATATAGCAAGCTCTGTAACATTGTTTTATAAAAAACAAACCGTTTAGGGCAAACGATATGTCATAGATGTTCAGAATAAAGCATTATTTGGTTATAACTGTGGGAGAGCACGAAAGGAATCATTCGTAATGAGTCATTCGTGATGAGGAGTTCTAATCTTAATAAAATCATTTAAATCATTGATATAGAATAATTATCATAATCATTATTTTCAATTTATATTTGATGAGTTTGAAAAGAGCCTCACTTTGACTCCGTTATAATTCAGAATGGTGATAACTGATAACTGATAACTGATAACTGATAACTGATAACTGATAACTGATAACTGATAACTGATAAAGGAACACAGCCTATGAAATTACACCCCCTATCTTGGATTGCCAGTAGTTTACGTCGGCAATTTATTATCGCCATAACAACCAGCTTGACCATTGCTTCCATCATTTGCCTCATTTTATTCATCAGTCTGTACGACAAACAATTAGCACAGGAACGTAGTGCGGCTTCAGCGGCAGTCAATAGACTCTTACAAACTTCTTTGGAAAATGCCATGCTAAAACAGGATTTAGATGGTTTACGGGAGATCGTACAAAAACTGGGACAACAGCCCGATATCAGTCTCGTGATGATCAGTAATCCAGAACGGGAAATACGTTTTTCTTCCGATCCCACACGACTAGGCGATAAAATCGACTGGCCTTCTGGCAAACTGCCGCTTCACCCATTGACTCAATTTAGTGTGAATGCTCGCGGAGAAAATGTATTGCGTAGTATCAACCCAGTGCATAACAAACCACCCTGTACCCGCTGTCATGGCCCCATTGAAAAACATCCCATCAATGGCGTGTTATTTGTCGATTATAATGCTGCGCCAATACGAGATAAAGCCCGTTATAACAGTTTATTGTTTGTGATTGCTGGGATATCGATTATTGGTTTGTCTGTACTGATTTTATGGTGGTTTGTGTACTATATTATACTCATACCGATACAACGTCTTGCTAATGCCAGTCAGGCTTTGGGACAAGGTGATCTCAGTGTTCGTATAACAGAAATGGGGCACAATGAACTAGGCCAATTGGCGACGCTGTTTAATGAAATGGCTAGCAACCTGCAAAACAGTATGCGCGATATCAAGGAAAAAGAAGCCTTTCTCCAAGCCTTGATCGATGCCGTGCCAGACGGTTTGCGGGTTATTGATCAAGATTATCAGATCATTAAAGCTAATCGGGCCTTTTGTCAACAAATTGGGTTGAAGCAAAACGCTGTTTTAAAGCAAACTTGTTATCAATCAAGTCATGCCAGAACCAGCCCTTGTCCACCAACATTGATAACCTGTCCATTGCATGAAATTGCTCAAACAGGCCAGCCGGTTAAAACCATCACCCAACATCGTTCTGCTAATGATAACCAATTGGATGTAGAAGTGTTCGCCGCGCCAATGGTGGTAGAAAGCGGTGGCAAACCCGTCAACTTGATCGTTGAATCCGTGCGTGATTTAAATCAAGCCATCAAGTTTTCCCATGAACAGAAACTGGCCGCCATGGGGCAGCTCGCCTCCGGCATGGCACATGAGATTTACAATCCTTTGACTTCAGTGCGCTTGGCTTTGCAAAGTACACTCAGAACGTTGAAAGGGGGAGAATCTGATCCAAGCCAAATTATCGATTATCTAAAACTCGTCGATGGTGAAATTGATAAATGTGTTGAAGTGACTCAACGCCTGTTAAAATTGGCCGCACCTGGTAGTGAAAAACGGCAACCCGTTCAGATTCATCAAGCGATTACTGAAACCCTCGCTTTGTTAGGATTTGAAAGTCGGGAGAACAATATTCAGATTGAACTACAACTTGATGAGGAAGACTATCAAGTTCTCGCACGGGAAAACGACATCCGTATGGTGGTGCTTAATTTGGCACAAAATGCCTTCCATGCCATGCCACAGGGCGGAAAACTAACCCTTCAAACTTGGCGGCATGATGGCGAGATTTATATCACATTTATAGATACGGGCTGTGGTATTCCACCAAAGTATCAATCGCGGATTTTTGACCCATTTTTTACTCATCGTGCTGATAAGAAACAAGGCATCGGCTTAGGTTTAAGCATTAGCAAAACCCTATTAAGCTATTATGGTGGACGCATTGAATTTACGAGCGAATGGGGACAAGGTAGCCAATTTACTGTGGTTTTACCTGATAACCGCTTCGCGGTGTTGAGTCGAGAGAAGGAGGTTTAATTAAGTGACAGTTGCACAAAACGTTTTAATTATAGAAGACGACATCTTTCTGAATAAAACACTGGTAGACGTTCTGAGTAAAATGAATTATCAGACGCAAGGCGTGACGAGTTTAGCACAAGCGCGAGAATATCTCTCGAAACATGAACCAACACTCGTCATTTTAGATGGTCGCTTGCCAGATGGAAAAGGGATGAACATACTCCCCCAGTTGAATGAAATCTGTCCCACTATCCTATTAACGGCCTACGGCACAGTCAAAAACGCTGTAGAAGCCATCAAAGCGGGAGCAGCAGACTATTTAGTCAAGCCGATTGATTTGGATGAATTGGAAATGGCGGTACAACGCGTGCTTGAAAATGCCAAAATACGTCAAGATTATCAAATCTGCAAAAGCCAAATGAACCGCACTCATCAACGTGAAAAAGTGATCATTGGGCATAGCACGGCATTGCAAAAAGTCCATAACTTAATTCAAGCGGTCGCCCCCACTGACATGAGTGTACTTATTCAAGGTGAAAGCGGCACTGGCAAAGAATTAGTCGCCAGAGAATTGCATGAATCCAGTGAACGCAGTCAACGAAACTTTGTCGCCTTGGATTGCTGTACTTTACAAGAAAAACTCTTTGAATCGGAGTTATTTGGACATGAACGGGGGGCTTTTACAGGGGCACAAACACAAAAAAAGGGATTGATTGAAGGCGCAGATGGCGGAACACTTTTTTTAGATGAAATTGGTGAAATCGAGGCCCCTATCCAAGCCAAGTTGCTACGTGTTTTAGAAACGGGTCATTTTCGCAGACTGGGTGGAAACAAAGATTTGACAGCAGATGTACGCATTTTGGCGGCCACCAACCGGGATTTAGAAGAGATGAGCCGTACAGGTGAATTTCGCCTCGATCTGTATTATCGTCTCAGCACATTCCTGATCAGCGTACCGCCACTACGAGAACGGCGCGATGATATAGCCAGTTTGGTTGACAATTTTCTCCAAAACCATAGCTTTTCCCGACGTATCAATAAAAGCTTTAATGATGCTGCTATTAAATCGCTGATTGCTTATGATTGGCCTGGCAACATTCGCGAACTGAAAAATGTGGTAGAACGTTCAATCATTCTCTCCGGGAACCAGAAACAGATTCACCCAGAACACCTCACCTTTTCTAGCAGCCGCACAAACAATGCGCGTTCTGTACAATTAAATTATGATCATGAACCCACTTTAGAAGAGATAGAAAAAAACTATCTGCAAACGTTATTAGAAAAATATTCGGGTCATCGGGCCACAATATCGAAAATACTGGGTATCAGTGAACGCCACACTTATCGATTACTCAAAAAATATACCAGTACAAATGGCAAAAAGTAGTAGAGACGCACGGCCGTAGAGACGCACGGCCGTGCGTCTCTACCTTGGCACCTTTGCGACTTTGCGCCGTTGCGTGAGATTGGTTTTAGATCGAACCCTTCTTCGAAAATAATTATCTTCTTCATTTTGGCGAGGGACTAAGCAAATGTAATGTCATTAATAAAATCGTCTATTCATTTCCTATTCGTCATAAACCGATTCTTAAATAGTGAGGAAGGCTTATGTCAAGTTCCTTTTCCCGCACGATGCGTTCACTTCATGCCGATAGTTTTCGCCCGGCGTTAATTGGATTGCTTGTTGCTATCATTCTTTTGCTCATTTGGGGTACTTGGTTTTTCTTTGCTCAAGTGACTTTTTATGAAAACAGTCAGTCGGCGTACTTGACTGATGGAGAAATTATTGTGGCTGAGTTTCCCGCCGAAGCTTTCAATCGTATTCAAACGGGGCAACCAGCGCGTCTATCTATTGATGGGGCAATTGGAAAAAAAGCGGGCAGTATAAGAGCGATTGTGACGGATGTTATTAAGCCTTCTCAGGCAGAAAAAATGGGCCAAGTTCGGCTGTTTGCTTTTGCCGATGCCGCTTCTCCAATCCGCTTTCAGGAGAAATTAACGGGACAAGTTGAAATAGCAGTCGAACAGATTTCACCAGCGCAATTGGTGATGCGTGTTTCGGGTTTGTTTTAAGGTTTCAAAAGGGCGAACACGTAGGTTCGCCCCTACGCCTAACGATACAACCATACCCGCATCAGTGAAATGAGCTTCTCAGTGTCTACAGGTTTCGATAAATAATCATTGGCACCAGCTTCAATACATTTTGTTTTGTCGCCTTTCATCGCTTTTGCGGTTAAGGCTATTATGGGAAGCTTACGAAAACGCGCTTGTGTTCTGATTTGGCGCATGGTTTCGTATCCATCCAATTCGGGCATCATAATATCCATCAAAACAATGTCGATATCAGGATGTTCTTCTAATAATGCGAGGGCTTCTTTACCATTGTTGCCAACAGTCACTTCCATATCAAGGCTATCTAAAAAGGTCATTAAAGCATAAGTATTGCGTATATCATCATCAACCAACAGTACCTTTTTGCCCGTGATGATCGCTTTCTTATCATGCACCATACGCAGCATCTTCTGCTTTTCATTGGGCAATTGGGCTTCGACTTGATGAAGAAATAAGGTGGTTTCATCCAATAAACGGGCGGGAGAACTCACCGCTTTTATGGTGAGATTTTCTTCATATTGGTGTAAAACCGTTTCTTCTGATTCGGTCAGTTCTCTTTCAGCATAGATAATCACTGGAATTTGAGACAGATTTTCTTCACGGTACAATTGCTCAAGGAGTTTGATACCTGAACTTTGTTCAATCTCGATATCTAAAACAATACAATCAAAATGCGTCTTCTTCAGGTGTTCTAAGGCGATTGCTTGCGTCTTAGCAATAGTTGATTGGACATTGTCATTGTCAAGTAGTTTTAGAATCTCTTGGTGATGTTGTTCTTGATCGATCAGAATCAAGAGTTTTTTCAATGTCTGGCTTATAAACCGGTCTATTTTTTTAAAGGCTTCACTCAGTTCTGTCATCCCCATGGGTTTGAGCAAGTAACCAATCGCGCCCATTTTTTTAGCATCTTGGCGATGATCGGAGGCGGACATAAAGTGTACCGGAATATGCCGTGTATTTGGATTCTCTTTTAACCGTTCAATGACTGTCCAACCATCTATCTGGGGTAAACCCATATCAAGAATAATGGCATCAGGTTTATAATTTTCGGCCAGTTGTAAGCCGGTTTTCCCCTCTTCTGCAAGAAGACATTTGAACTTTTTTTCCCGTGCCAGTTCTATGAGAATCTGTGAAAATTTGCGGTCATCTTCAATGATTAAAAGGGATTTATCGTCAGGCTGCAGATTGTCTCTGTCATCAATCAGATTTTCATCGGAGCAAATGGGCTCGATACCGATGATGCTGCTCTCTACAAAATTCACGGGTTTGACTGAAGTGGCTGGAGGAGTTAATAATATGGGGGGAGCTTGAGGAAGCGACGTGGCAATGCTTTCTGGCAAATAGAATGTGAAAGTACTGCCCCTGCCTTCTTCACTGTGTAATTGAATTTCGCCACAGAGTAAGCGGACTAATTGGCGAGAAATAGAGAGGCCTAGCCCGGTTCCACCGTAAGATCGGCAAGTCGTGCCATCGACTTGCTGGAATGCTTCAAAAATCACTTGTTGTTTGTCTTTGGGAATACCAATGCCGGTATCGCTTACGCTTATCATCACGGTATTATCCGCTTTGAGTGTCTGATTTGACACATCGAAGCCCTCATCGGGCCGACAGATTTCCAGTTTGACTTCTCCCTGTTCGGTAAACTTGAAAGCATTTGAGAGTAAATTGTTAATAATTTGTATGAGCCGCTGAGCATCAGTGTAGATGATCATTGGCAAGTTATCGGCAAGAATGATATTAAAAGCGATGCCTTTTTCTTCAGCGACAGGTTGGAATTTCATATCAAGGGTTTCCACTAATTCAACCAATGGTAACAAGTCAACCTTAATTTCCATTTTGCCCGATTCGACTTTAGACAAATCCAAGATTTCATTAATCAGCTTGAGTAAATCTGAACCGGCACTGTGCATGGTTCGCGCATATTCGACTTGTTTATCCGTTAAATTGTTCTCTGTGTTTTCGGCTAACAACTGGGCCAGAATCAGCAAACTGTTTAAAGGCGTTCGCAGTTCGTGAGACATGTTGGCTAGAAATTCTGATTTATACTGACTGGCCAATTCTAATTCTTTTGCTTTGGTTTCAAGGGCTTGTTGCGCCTTTTCCAAAAACTCGTTTTTTTCCCGGATTTTTTGTTTTTGCAACTCCAGATCAAAAGTCCGTTTTTCCAGTTCTTCGTTGCTTTGCGTTAACTCTTCCTGTTGAGTTTGCAATTCTTCGGATTGCGTTTGCAATTCTTCATTGGTTTGTTGCAATTCTTCTTGTTGATTTTGTAATTCAATGGCCTGATGCTGCAATATTTCTGATTGACTTTGCAGTGCTTTATTGGTTTCTTTCAGTTCTTTTTGCTTGATTTGTAATTCAGAAGCCTTAATTTCTAATTCAGTTTTCTGACTTTCACTTTGCTGCAAAAGGAATTGCATCTTAGAACGTGATTGAGCGGTATTAATGGCTATCCCGATACTGGGCATGACTTCATTGACAAATTCTAGTTGTATTTCAGTCAAGAGATGAAAAGTAGCCAGTTCAATGACGGCTTTTAACGTGCCTTCATACAAAATGGGCATGACTAAAATCGCGCTTGGACGTGACTGGCCTAGCCCAGATTGAATATAAATATAATCAGCCGGCGCTTGGGTGAGAATAATCATTTTCCGTTCTAAGGCCGCTTGTCCGACGATGCCTTCACCCAGTTCAAATTCATTGGCCAACTCTTTACGCCAGGTATAAGCATAACTGGCGATCATTTTCAAACGCTCTTGATTGTCTTCTGCGAGATAACAGGCCCCCATTTGTGCATCTAAATAGGGCGTGATAAAATTAATGGCATTTTCGGCCAATTTGATCAGAGGTTGCTCACCACTCAATTCCTCATTTAATTGATTTTGTCCCGTCTTCAACCAATCCTGCTTGATATTATTTTCTATCATTTCCTGCAAACTGTTTTTTAATTGACGTACTGAGGTGATGATTTCAGCAATTTCATCTTTTCCCTGATAGGTGAACTTATCCTGACTCGGTTTGCCCTGAGATAAGATTTTCAAATAGGTATTGATTTGCTTAAGCGGATTGAAAATACTTTTTGTCAGCAGAAACAGGATTAAGATTATCACTAAAATCACGCTAATACCCAATAGACTAGCGATTTCCAAGACTGACATTAATTTAATCACCTTCAATTCGCTTTCAGGAATATTAACAGTGACGATCCAAGGCCTGTCAGTCTGACCGATTTCGATGGGTACGCCATAAGTGATAACCGTTTTACCGAGTTGTTCTGATTTTCTAGTGAGAGAAAAAGCCTCTTGCTTTAAAACACTTTCAATGAATGTTGAATTATGGCTAATGTCTTTTAAATTTTTGCCCACCTGTTCGGCAGATTCACTGAACAGCGTCATGCCTTGAGCAGAATAAACTGTGAGGTAAGCGTCTTTAAAAGAAGTGAGTTTGAGTTCAACAATCCGCTGTTGTAAATTGTCAAGTGCCATATCAATCCCAACAACCCCTATCAAGTGATTATCAAACAGAGGGCTGACAAATGTTGTTACCCACCTATTTCGCCTTGACAGGGGATAAAGATAGGGATCAAGAACACTTTCTGTTCTCGCCTGTTTATAGCGATTATAAAGATTTGGGTTCTCATTAAAAGCGGGTTTCAAAAGCACTTTGCCCTTTTTGTTCCTCATCCAATATGACGTGAACGGGTTGGCATTATCCTGTCCAGGCGCATTGATAATCTTACCCACTTGTTTCTTCTGGAAAGTATTGGCTTCTGCAATCAAACCAATGCCTAAAAAAGTGGCGTTATGTTCCATAAAAAATTTGAGTATGGCATTGATTTTGGTAAGTGTCAGTTCAATCGTCTCGTCACTTGTAGCAGCTTCAAGCCTATTCGCAATCGCCCTCACTTCATTTAGAGGCCGTTCCAATTCAGCTTTAACAAGAGAGGCGCAATGGTAGGCCATTTCGGCTGCGATTCGTTGAGCTTCTTGCTCAGCCCGATGTTGCAGGATTAAGCCTATAGTGATAGAAATAAATGCAATTGCCACCGTTAATAAAGAAGTGGTTGAAACCATTAATTTAGTGCTAATTTTCATCAGTTATCCGTTATCCGTTATCCGTTATCCGTTATCCGTTATCCGTTATCCGTTATCCGTTAGGAATCGTCACAAAATAAATTGGACATTTATTGTTCAGAATTTCCAGAAGGGCGAACCTGCGTGTTCGCCCTCCCCTTTCATCCGTTATAATCAGTTTTTATTAGAGAC
>JAYQWI020000055.1:0-2014 GCA_035871815.2 Candidatus Parabeggiatoa communis | reverse complement strand
TTTTCCGTTCGTTAATTAAATCATTTTTTGTATATTACTTGCTAAGTACCCATCCATAAGTTTTTCGGTATATTGACTACGAAAATGATTGTTTTTATTCATTTTATTTTTGAATAATTTATGAACGGGTACTTATAGATTTTAACATCAGTAAAACTCAAAAAACAGTTCACGAGTTCATAATTTTATATGTTTTCTGGCCTTGGGCAACTTGGGCAACTAGACTGCAAAGCGGCATGGCACGATTTTCAAAGCCCTCTTCAGAAAAATAATTTCAAAAAGGGTGGCATTTTTAATCTCACGCTTAGTATTTTCAATGAGTTACGTTTATTAAGGAACAAGTCTATTGTCTATTGATTAGAAGGTTTTTCTTGCACTACGGGAATAGTATAACTGACAATATTCAGTCCCTCTATTTTTCTTCCTAAATTCAACCTTCCGAATATTCTCTGGATGAGGTGAATACACTTCCCAGTCTTGATCCAAACCCAATCTCTCCAATGCCATCCGTATCACCTGTACGTGATTGTTAAATTGTGCCGTTTTATGAACAATTGAAGTATTTTCAGCATGCCAGCGATAGGCATACAGGATTTGATCAAGATGATGAATTGCACAGACTTCACTGAGTTTTAGAAACATATCAAAATCAACGGCATTTTTGATCTGCTCATTAAAACCAGGGGTTCTGAGCCAATCTCGTTTTCTAAACATCCGAAAATGGTGAACGATCATCGTGCCCATTAATTTTTCGCGTGAAAAAAACGGCCAGTCATAAGCGTCTTGTATATAATTTCCCATTGTGTCGATGATTTCATAACGACTATAGACACAACCCACATTATGATTATCTAGGTAGTCAACCAGGGTTTCTACAGCATGGGGTTTGAGTATATCATCGGCATCTAATTGGCCAATGTAAACGCCACGACAGAGACGAACTGCGGCATTTGAGGCTTTGCCAATGCCGCCATTTTGCTGAGTGATCCAACGAACACGCGGGTTGTTTTGATAGTGGTTTTCTATCACTCGAAGCGTGTCATCTGTGGAACCCTCATTGACAATACACACCTCTAAATCGGTATAGGTTTGAGCTAATGCACTATCAACCGCTTCTTTGATATGTTTTTCCGCGTTGAAAGCCGGAATGTAAATCGAAACTTTAGGCACACTATAAATCATACCGGTTCGATATTGACGATTCATTGGACATTTATCTTCCAATATTTGATTGGTTTTTTCTTGCCCGGCTAAACGAACCGTGTCATTTTCTCCAGATGGTGGCTCTTGGTGTAAGCCCACGGCATGTAAAACGGGTATGAAATAATAACCGGCATTATAGATACGAAAACCCCATTCTCCCTCTTCTCCACCCCATGCCTGAAAATCTTCATCAAAATAACCGGCATCATTAACTATATTTCTGGTAAAAGCGATATTGCAACCACTACACACACCGCTAGGAAAAATGGATTCCTTTAAATAATAAGTTTCTTGATAAGTATTCAGTCGCCAATCAAGTGTTTTTTTCGTTTGACCGTTGTCAAATAGCACGTTTTGACTGATGATATCGGGCAATGAAGTGGCAACCGTTATATCTGCTAATATGTGATCATCATTAATCTCATCTGTACAAACAAAACGCCTATGTCCGATCAAAACGGCTTGTTGGGTGACATGCAAATACTGCATAAACGATTCGACTAAATTAGGCACGGGCAACATATCACAATCTAAAAGGATTATGCAATCGTATGTCGCTGCTTTTATGCCTAAATTACGCACTGCGGCTAAGCGATAACCTAAATCTTCTTGATAAACGTGCTTAAGTGTCAGATGTTGTTGGTATTTTTCAATCACCTCTTCGACACCGTCACTGCTGCCATCATCGGCTACGATAATTTCAATTAATTCAGGTGGATACGTTTGATGCGTCAGCGCGGCTAGGGTTTTGGCCAGTATGGCTTTGCGATTGTAAACGGGAATGATAATAGAAACAGGCCGTGTATAAGTT
>JAYQWI020000054.1:0-5339 GCA_035871815.2 Candidatus Parabeggiatoa communis | reverse complement strand
ATAGAACGTTGATTGAGCTGATTATTCATGATTCACGCTGATCAAAAAATCAGCATGTTGGGTGGGCCGTTGCCCCAATAGCATTAAGTCCATTTCGTATCGGGCAGACACACGCAGGTCTGCCCCTACAAAATCCTGTCTATTTAAAAAAATTCCGCGGCAGCCCGATCGTGTTCGCCCAGACTTAAAAGGCTTGGAATTTAAAATCCTTGATAATTATAATAAATCCTTGTCCTTGTTATTTCACTTATTTATAAACTAGGGAAAACGTATGAAACCCCCAAAACTTGAACCCGATTTACAAAAACTGGTTGATGCCCGTCACCATGACCCCTTTTCGGTGCTTGGCAAACATACCGTCGGTAAACAAATCCAAATTCGTGTCTGTCTGCCTGATGCTGAAGAAGTGATGATTGCAGAAGGCAACTTACCGATGCGACGCATACCTTATACAGAGATATTTGAATGGCAGGGCACGGCTAAGATTCCTGATCAATATCGCCTGATTTGGCGCGATAAAGAGCATCGTGAACACATTACTCATGATCCTTACTGCTTTGGGCCCCAAGTATCTGACTTTGACATGCACTTATTTAGTGAAGGCAAACATTGGCACGCCTACCGTTTTTTAGGCTCCCATGTCCATGAAGTCAATGGAGTAGGCGGTGTGCTATTTGCTTTATGGGCTCCGAATGCAGAACGAATCAGTGTCGTCGGTGATTTTAACAGCTGGGATGGACGCGCTCACCTCATGCGAAATCACGGCAGTAATGGTATTTGGGAATTATTTATTCCTGACATCGGCCCTGGCTCTTTATACAAATATGAAATTCGCAACGAACAATCCGGCGATATTTTCTACAAATCTGATCCTTATGGACAGCAATTTGAAGTGCGTCCCAAAACCGCTTCGATAGTCAAAGATAACAAACCCTACGTGTGGCATGATACCGATTGGTTAGAGAAACGTCAGAAAAGAGACTGGTTGCACACACCCATGTCCATTTACGAACTCCATTTAGGTTCCTGGCAAAGAGGGCCAGAAGGCGAATTTTTGAATTACCGCGAATTTGCTAAACTTTTAGTAGACTATGTCACTGAAATGGGCTTTAGCCATATTGAATTACTCCCCATCACCGAACATCCTTTTGATGGCTCTTGGGGATATCAAACTATCGGCTATTATGCACCCACTAGCCGCTATGGCACACCTGAAGATTTCCAGTATTTTGTCGATTACTGTCATCAGCACAATATCGGCGTTTTTCTGGACTGGGTACCGGCCCATTTTCCCAAAGATGCCCATGGGTTAGCCTGGTTTGACGGTACACCCCTCTACGAACATGAAGATCCCCGCAAAGGTGAACATTTAGATTGGTCAACACTGATTTTCAATTACGGCCGCTATGAAGTCAAAAATTTCTTACTTTCCAGTGCCTTATATTGGTTAAACGAATTTCACCTAGACGGCTTACGGGTTGATGCGGTTGCCTCTATGCTCTATTTAGACTATTCCCGCGAAGACTGGATTCCCAACGAATATGGTGGCCGTGAAAACATCGAGGCCATTGATTTTCTACGTGAACTCAATACCGTCGCGCATAGTGAACACCCCGGCACGTTGATTATGGCAGAAGAATCAACCTCTTGGCCTCAAGTTACCCGACCAACCGACAGCGGCGGTTTAGGTTTTAGCCTGAAATGGAATATGGGGTGGATGAATGACACCTTAAGTTATATGTCTAAAGAACCGGCACACCGTAAATATCACCAAGACATGCTGACTTTTAGCATGTTGTATGCCTTCACCGAGAACTTTCTGCTGCCCTTCTCACATGATGAAGTCGTACATGGTAAACAATCCATGATCAACAAAATGCCAGGAGATGAATGGCAACGTTTTGCCAATTTGCGGACACTCTACACCTACATGTTTACGCATCCGGGCAAAAAACTACTGTTTATGGGTACCGAATTTGGCCAAGGTATCGAATGGAATAGCGCCAATATCCTCGACTGGTACGTGCTAGAATACCCCTTTCATAAAGGATTACACTTGCTCGTCAAAGACTTAAACAAGCTTTATCACAACTCAGAAGCGTTATACCAATATGAATTTGAATGGCAAGGCTTTGAATGGATTGACTGTCACGATGCTGAACAATCGGTCTTGATTTATCTACGTAAAAGTGACAAAGAAGCCGTAATCGTTGCGCTCAATCTCACCCCCGTACCCCGGCTGAACTATCGAATTGGCGTTCCCAGCCCAGGGCGTTATGAAGAAATGTTCAACTCTGACGCGGAATGCTATGGCGGCAGTAATGTCGGCAATGGTGCCAATCTGCTGATAGCCGAAGACAAACCTTGGATGGAGAGGCCCTATTCCATAGAGATTACTTTGCCACCGTTAGCAGGTATTATCCTCAAAGCTGTAGCGGAAGAAATAGAGGAAGAAATAGAGGAAGAAATAAAGGAAGAAGAAATGGACAAAGACAGTCAGAAAACGGCCAGTCAGAAAACGGCCAATAAGAAAACGGCCAGTCAGAAAACGGCCAGTAAGAAAACGGCCACAATCAGCACCTGATATTTGGCAATGCTAAAAATGGCATCAAGTGGGATTGCCCCTATCATGAGGGTGGTATGTAGGGGCAATCCCTTGTGGTTGCCCCATTAGCCTTCTATCATATCACCCACATTGCAAAACAACTGACATTTTTTAATCCACAAAATAAATCTGATTACGCCCCTCTAATTTCGCATGAGCAAGTGCTTTCTCCGCACTCACTATCAACTTCGTCGGTTCAGAATGTGGATAAGGCAGTAAAGTGGCAATACCTTGGCTTATAGTAACGTGATCGGCTACCGCAGAATAACCATGTGGCATGTTAAGAGAAATAACGCAATCCCTTAATTTATTAGCCATAACAAAAGCGCCTTTAGCCTCTGTCAAAGGCAAAAGACAGGCAAACTGATCACCTTGATAGCGAGCGAGTAAATCTGTGGTTCTTTTAGCCTTTTGATCCAAAGCCTGAGCGACCTGTTTCAGGCAATCATCAGCTGTTGTACAACCATATTTTTCATTGAACAGTTTAAAATAATCAATATTGATTATGATCAAAGACAGGCGAGAAAACCCCCGGATGGCTCGTCGCCATTCTTGTTCAAGCACTTGATCAAAGTGACGACGATTGGAAACACCCGTTAAACCATCTATAGCAGAAATGTTTTCCACGATATCTTGTTGCCTTTTCAACTCCAGATACGTTTTCACCCTCGCTTTGACAAGCGGTGCGCGGCAAGGTTTACTGATATAATCGACTGCCCCAAGTTCAAGCCCTTTTGCCCCATCTTCTTCACTCTCCCGTTCCTTGATAAAAATCACGGGAATATTTTGTGTTATAGCATCCTTTTTAAGTTGGCTACAAACGGCGTATCCATCCATTTCAGGCATGGCAATATCAAGGAGAATTAAGTCAGGTATTTCAGAACGGGCAACTTCTAAAGCACTTGTTCCATTGGTTGCGACAAAAATTTCATACTCAGGGCTTTTTAAAGCCAGATTCAATTCCTTGAGATTGGCCGGCATATCATCCACAATCAAAATTTTTTGCATCATATCCGATTTCTTCAGGTTTCTCTTGTGCTGATGAGTCGCTTTCGATCCGACTACAAAACGACGACTATAAAATGACAAACTAAATGCGATTGCTTTATAACAAATCTAACATAAAAATCAGCTTTACTAAAATTTTGGGTTATAACGGATTTTGGGAAGGGCGCATTTCTAAAAAAAGGGTCATTATCAATCTTGATTAGAATTGTACTGACTTAACTTAAGTGCCGTAGGAATGTACACTAGGTATGGTTTATCAAGATAAATATTGAGGGCCCGATTTTCGGTGCAAAATTTATTTTCGCGAAGCTGCATTGGAGTGCAAAATTTATTTTGCATTAATGGTAAAAAACATCAGCTCGATGTCACCCCGCCCTTGTTATGGGTATTACGCGATACACTTAGCATGATTGGAACGACGTTTTATTTGAAGGGCTATAAAGCCTAATTAACTATGCAAGAGACTCAATTAGAAGTCCTGTCACAAACGCTGTCTTGGTTAGAACAAGGTCAACAAGTTGCTTTAGTCACAGTCGTCAAAACTTTGGGGACAACACCACGTCCTGTTGGCGCATTACTCGCCGTGCTTAAAGATCGACAACTGATTGGCTCAGTTTCGGGTGGCTGTATTGAAGAGGATATCGTGGATCGTGTGCTATCAGGTGAATTTGATCGCCCGACAGTACTCACTTATGCTGTGACAAACGAACAAAGCCGGCGCGTCGGTTTGCCCTGTGGTGGCACAATAGAATTAATCTTAGAACCTTTATCCCGTGTTGAGAATATCAAACCGGCTGTCAAAGCATTACAACAACGGCAAATGATAGCACGACAACTTGATCTCAACACGGGAAGAGTCACTTGGCAAACGGCCTCAAGCGAACAAACTTTATATTATGATGGTCAACAATTCATCAACGTTTACGGGCCAAATTGGCAATTGCTTATCATTGGGAGCGGGCAAATTGCCCATTATCTTTCTGAATTTGCCTTAGTTTTGAATTATCAAGTTATTGTCTGCGAACCGCGCCAAGAATACAGCGCGACTTGGCCAATAGCGGGAACACACAAAGAACAATGTATGCCAGATGAAGCCGTAATGCTATGGGCTCAAGATAAACGCAGTGCCGTCGTGACATTAAGCCATGAACCTAAATTGGATGACTTAGCCTTATTAGAAGCTTTAAACTCACCCGCGTTTTATGTCGGTGCCTTGGGTTCTCAAAAAAGTAACGACAAACTGTGCAAGCGTTTGAAAAGTTTAGATCTATCAGAAGCCGCATTAGCACGATTACATGCGCCCGTTGGCTTATCAATTGGGAGCCATACGCCAGCAGAAATTGCCATTGCCATTTTGGCTGAAATAACCGCCGTGCGAAATAATACCTTACCCTTAAAACTCGACACTTCCCCCAACAACTTGAGATCATCAAAGCTTAAGCAATTATGGCATGATTTCAAAACCAGAAAGGGATAGTTAGAGACGCGATGCCTCGCGTCTCTTCACTTCGCCAAAATCAAAACGCGATGCCTCGCGTCTCTTCACTTCGCCAAAATAAAAACGCGATGCCTCGCGTCTCTTCTCCAAGCCTAGTTTCGACGCGATGCCTCGCGTCTCTTACTCTTCGCCAAAATAAAAACGCGATGCTTTGATACACGAAACCTCGCGTCGAAACAGGTAGGGCAATCTTTCTCATTAGCTTATTCGCAAATGCCTTGACAATCG
>JAYQWI020000053.1:0-4279 GCA_035871815.2 Candidatus Parabeggiatoa communis | reverse complement strand
TACAAAAAATGGTTTTGCCTACCGAATCTGAACTGAAGAAAATTACCGATTTGGAGATTGTGGCTTTTATGGAACCAGCGGATGAAGTCAGTGGTGACTATTATGATATTATGCAATACAACGATCATGTAATCTGCGGCATTGGTGATGTGACTGGGCATGGCTTGGAAAGTGGCGTATTAATGTTGATGGCTCAAACAACAATACGTTGTTTGTTAAACAACGGGGTTCGTGATTCCTCCCAATTTTTAGGGCTCCTCAATAAGATGATTTATGACTATGCTCAACGGATGAACATCGACAAAAATTTAACCTTGTCTTTTATAGATTATCAGCCAATCCATTCTGAGCAAGCAGAAATGGAGGGTATTTTACGAATATCGGGCCAACATGAAGAAGTTTTAGTCGCTCGTCAAGGTGGCAAAGTTGAACATCTGGATACGTTAGATTTAGGTTTTCCAGTGGGTTTAGAAGCTGATATTCAGGA
The DNA here is from genome assembly GCA_035871815.2 of Candidatus Parabeggiatoa communis. Taxonomy (GTDB): domain Bacteria; phylum Pseudomonadota; class Gammaproteobacteria; order Beggiatoales; family Beggiatoaceae; genus Parabeggiatoa; species Parabeggiatoa communis. Next base: position 3,792 of record JAYQWI020000053.1, on the reverse strand, counting down.
TTTTGTCTCACAAAAGGAAATTCATTTACAGACTGATGATGTGGTCGTGCTTTATACCGATGGTATCACGGAGGCAATCAATAGGGATAAACAGGAATATGGATTAGGTAGACTTTGTGAAGCACTCAGTTGCAATTGGCAACGTTCCGCCGAAGAAATTAAACAAGCGGTTCTTGCAGATTTACGGCAACATATTGGCCAACAAAAGATATTTGACGATATTACGTTGATCATCATCAAGCCAAAAAACCGCTCAAAAGAAAAATAATCAGTAGTTCTAAACAAGTCATGATTTTGGAGTCCAAACAAAGTTGGGCTTTGGAATCATAAATCATCATCACTACTTTTACCGCACTTCCAAATCATCATTAATTTCCATCTACCCTAGCCACCATTTTTTTTAAGTGGGAACGCGGGAATATTTTACATTTCATTTAGGAGCACTATAGTTGCTTTTTATGTCATTCGTTTTTGGAGAAACCCAAATGAAACTTGACCTTTAAAAACGGGTAATTTTAATACTGATGTCTGGAAATGAAATTTGCTCGTCTGAAAGATGGGGGGTTTAACCTTACGCTTGGAAAATAAACGCTTCATGGCTGGGTTGGACAATGCTTATATTGAAAAAGTGTTGTTAGGACTGGCTTCCGAGAGCGATAGGCCTGAGGGCAGATCGGTGTGTCTGCCCCGTTTTGAAAATCTATATCCCTATCGATCATCAATTTATAAAAGGATTACCTGGTTAAAACTCAATCAACAACAAAACCAGAATAATCGCTTGAATAACGACAATCGCCCAATAGACGAACTGGAATGAACCTTTAATCGTTTTGTGGCGAAACACTTTTTGAGCGATAAGCCCAGCCGGGGAACCGCCACCCATTGAAAGCCCATGTAATACCCATTCAGGTACTCTCAATAACGATGAGCCGGCAATCATTTTGTCATACCCATAAAATAACAAAGTAGACAAATTGATTGACACGATGTAGCTTACAACGATATGCAAACCGCTATAATATAGAAACATCATGGATGTTATCGTGAAAACAATAGCAGCTATGCCATATAACCAATATGGGGAAATTTGCTTATTACCCGGTATGATTTTTAGGGCGGATAAACCCTTATCTGTTTTTTGAGTCTCAAACTGAACCTGCTGACCCACTGATAAAGGTTGTCGATTTGGAATATCTCGAATATGCACAAAAACATCTTCAGAAAGTGCTTTTGATCTGATAAAGCCAAATCCACGTTTCTCATCAAATTTAACCACAATGCCTTCCATCTATTTTGATCCTTTTTTTGATTGTTTTTCCCAAGTTGCACCTATTCACATTCAACTCATTCTAGGCGCGGTGGATTCAATTTATTCCCCAGGTTGTAGAATCAATGCTATTAAATTAAGGGCAGACACGCCGCTCTTTTCCTACAAAACACCGCGTATTTAGGGGTTGTAGGGGCGAACCTGCTTGTTCGCCCAAACTTAACTATTCATATTCAACCCCTTACCAGCTATCAGTTTTCGTAGAGACGCGATGCTTCGCGTCTCTGTTTCGAGGCCAGTCAGAGCATGAGACGCGAAGCATCGCGTCTCTACAAAGGAAACAATCCCTTATCCTTTTTCACGCAAAAGTTTTTGCGCGCAAAAACTTTTGCGTGAAAAGTACTTTTGACAAACTGAGAGGTGGTAAGTATTCAACCCCTTCGGGGTTGACAGCCTTTTAAAGATTAACCCGTACTCCATGCTCTAGGGCGTTTCATGCCGGCAATTTTACACGTTTGCTTGACATAACCATAAGGAAATAATTCAAACAAACGTTTTCTCGCCTTCTTTTTGTCTTCCCCCACTTCATCGGCCAGGTGCTTAATCACAAAACGAACGTCAACCGCAATCCGGTGTTCACGATAATAATCCCGAATGAAGTTGATGCATTTCCAATGCAAATCAGTCAATTCCACTTGTTCTTCTTGTGCAAGATGTTCTGCTATTGCTTCATTCCACTCTTCTGGCTGAACCAAATAACCTTCATTATCAACTTCAATGGTTTTGCCATTTATTTCAATAGGCATTATTGCTAATCTCCAACGGGTTAAATTGTTCAAGAAAAATACTTAGGAGTCGTGCAAAAATAACCTGAACATTAAAAAACAAAGCTTATTAAAAATACTTGGTTTCTCATCGCATACTTGCATAAGTTATTTTTGATACTCCTTAATACCTAATTAATCATTTTATCATAACAATCAATATTTTTTATTATTAAAGAGGCTCAATTTGAATATAGAATATTAGCTATTAATGATATCAATGCCTCATCGAAATTAATATATTTAAAAACAATAGTTTAGATATAATGAGTCTTTGGGTATCGAAATTGAGAGTGTTTAAAGAAAACTATATCGGTATTAAAAATCAATGACTTATTTAAATTTATAGTTTATCTGAGCAATTCTTCAGGGGCACTTTGATGTACTTCTATATGCAAAGTATAAATGATTGTTTATACTCATCTGTTTATCGGTTTGGGGATTACCCTATTTATTGATAGTTATACGGAGTAATCATTTCAAAAGGGCTTGATTAAGTGAATCATTTCCTAAATTGTGTTATGAAAACACAATATCAATCACTTGACTTGTATTTCATCTATCCAATTGGTAGTTTTTATAAACCAATATAGGTACTATTGACAGCATTTCTTCATTGTATATACAAAAACACAATGTCAATTCACTTGACTTGTATTTCATCTTTCCAATTTAATCCAATCAATGAGAATGACTAGGTATGTCTAACATACGGAATAAATTTCTTAAACCGTTTACTATCCCTGTTGCTTGTTTGAGCGCATTGGCAATACCGGCCTTTGCCGATCAGGCTGAACACACTCAAGAAGGTGAGAGTGTCAAATTGAAACAGGTTCAATACCAAATTGGCGGTAGAATCCAGTTGGATTATGATTACTTTGATGGCGTTCATAATCAGGATAATTCTGGTAGTGGTAGCGAAATGCGTCGCGGCCGCATTTTTTTTAAAAGCGCTTTAACCCCAAATTGGGGAGCGAAAATGCAGCTTGAAGTCAATGATCGTAAAAAAGAAGCAGAATTTAAAGACGCTTATGTGAGATATAATAGCGAAAAGGGGTTTGATTTAACAATTGGTAAGGCTAAAGAATCCTTTGGTTTGGAAACGATAGAAAGCGCAAACTATGTTGCTACCATAGAACGTGCCATGATTTCTGACGCTTTTGCCCCTTCTCGTAGTTATGGTTTAGGGTTTTTTGGGCAACGCGGTAATGTAAGCCTTGCTGGGGGAGTTTATGCGGACAATCAAACTGAGACTAACCGAGACACGTATGCTTGGACATGTCGTGTGACTTACGCGCCTCGTTTTGGGAAAAATGCATTCATTCATTTAGGTTTAGCCGGATCATTCCGTGATTTTGATGGTAATGATTATCAAATCAAAAAAACCGCTGAAGTTCATTTGGCTAACAAAATCGTTCAAAGCGCTATCACTCAAGCTGACAACATAACCCTTTTAGGGCTTGAATCAGCGGTTGTCTTTGGGCCTTTGTCAGTTCGGGCTGAATATATGAAGGCTGCCATTAACAGTGTGTCAGATTCAGGCGATTCAGGCGCTTATGATGCGGATTATGATGGTTACTATATACAAGCTGATTATTTTTTAACGGGCGAAACCCTTTCTTATAAAAGGGGTCACTTCAACGTTTTTAATCCTAAGTCAGCGCACAATGCTTGGCAACTGGTCACCCGTTTTAGTCAGAT
>JAYQWI020000052.1:0-5052 GCA_035871815.2 Candidatus Parabeggiatoa communis | reverse complement strand
AATGCTGGTTGAACAACTGCAACCGACTCGCAGCCTTAGCTATAGTCCGTTGTTTCAGGTGATGTTGGTGTTACAAAATAATGAGTCGGCGGAACTGACTTTACCCGGTTTAGATATCAGTGCATTGACAGCCGATTATCCCATCGCTAAATTTGACTTGACGCTGAATGTTGAGGAACAACACGGCGAATTGCATTGTTCGTGGGAATATACGACGGATTTGTTCTATGCCGAAACGATTGAACGGATGGCTGGTAATTTTGAAGTATTGCTCACCGCTATCGTTGACAATCCGGCGCAAGCCATCATTCAGTTGCCGATGTTGACGGAAAAGGAAGTCCAGCAATTGCTGGCTTGGAATGATACAGCAACTGAGTATCCGGTTGATAAAACGGTTGTCGATTTGTTTGAACAACAAGTTGAAAAAACGCCGGATAATGTCGCGGTGGTTTTTGAAGGGCAAGCACTCAGCTATCAGGTGCTGAATACTAAAGCTAATCAGTTGGCGCATTATTTGATGACTTTGGGGGTTAAAGCCGAAACTTTAGTCGGTATTTGTATTGAGCGTTCTCTTGATATGGTGATTGGCTTATTGGGGATTCTGAAAGCAGGTTCTGCTTATGTGCCGATTGACCCAAGTTACCCAGCGGCTCGAATTCAGTCTATGTTAGAAGATAGTAGAACACCGGTGTTGCTGACACAAAGTCATTTGAAGGCACAATTGCCGACCTTGGAACGTGTGACCGTGTGTTTGGATGAAGCGGCGTTTGCCAATCAGCCGACTGACAATCCAAAGGTCAACCATCAAGCGACGGATTTGGCGTATGTGATTTATACGTCGGGTTCGACTGGAATGCCGAAAGGGGTGATGGTTGAACATAAGGGGTTAGTTAATCTAGCATTAGCACAAATCAATACGTTTCATATTCTCTTAGAAAGCCGAGTTTTGCAATTCGCATCTTTTAGTTTCGATGCTTCTGTCTCTGAAATTACTACAACCTTATTAACTGGAGCTACTTTATATTTAGTGTCTAAAGAATTATTGTTGGACACAACGGGTTTGACAACTATGATGCTTCAGCAGCAAATTAGCCATATCACTTTACCGCCTTCTTTTTTAAGCAACTTACCTGAACAAGCACTCTCCACTTTAAAAACGCTGGTGGTAGCTGGGGAAATTTGTTCACCCGAATCAGTTAAACAATGGGCCGACCGAATTTGTTTTATCAATGCTTACGGTCCCACTGAAAGCACCGTTTGTGCTAGTATGGCTGTTTGCTTTTCAGAGATGAACATCCCGCACATAGGCCAACCCATCGCCAACACCCGCATTTACATCTTAGATGCTCAACACCAACTCCAGCCACCTGGTATTCCCGGTGAATTGTGCATTGCAGGTAGAGGTATCGCACGCGGCTATCTCAATCGTCCAGAACTTTCAAAAGAAAAGTTCATCCAAGTCGAACTGTTCGGCAAAACTGAGCGCATCTATAAAACCGGCGACTTAGCTAGATGGCTACCAGACGGCAACTTAGAATATCTCGGACGCATTGACTCTCAAGTCAAACTGCGGGGGTTCCGCATTGAATTGGGCGAGATTGAAGCAGTACTAAACCGGCATCCGAGAATCAATGAAGCTGTTGTGGTTCACAATTCAGAAAACAACTGTCTTAATGCTTATATAAGTCAAAGAAAGTGCGTGGAACTTTGGCCTTCCATTGCTGAATTCTACGTTTACGATGACATTGTCTATCATTCCATGGCCGCTCATGAATCCCGTAACCAGCAATATTTAGCCGCCTTTCAGCGAGTTCTACCGGGTAAAATGGTCGTAGAAATCGGACCGGGTCCAGAAGTGATATTATCTCGTTTAGCCTTACAGGCTGGGGCTAAGAAAATTTATGCCATTGAATTATTGGAAGAGAGTTACCGAAAGGCGCAAGATACCGTAAAACAGCTAGGTATCAGCGATAGAATTATTTTGATTCATGGAGATGCGGCATTGGTAACACTTCCAGAACCAGTTGATTACTGCATTTCGGAAATCGTTGGTAGTATTGGCGGTTCTGAAGGTGCGGCTATCATCATCAACAATGCACGCCGTTTTCTGAAAGATGGCAGTCATATGATCCCGCAACGCAGTATGACCAAAATTGCGGCGGTTTCTATACCTGAAAGTCTGTTTCAGTATGGATTTGTTGAAATTGCCGCACACTATACTCAAAGGATTTTTGAACAGGTCGGTTATTTTTTTGATTTACGTTTATGTGTCAAAAATTTACCATTAACGCAGTTAATTTCCAACCACGATGTGTTTGAATACCTGGATTATCGCTATCCCATCAAGCTAGAATCACGCCACGAAATCGGTCTGTGGTTTAACCAAAACAGCATGTTCACAGGCTTGTTAGTCTGGCTTACTTTGCAAACTGACACAGACCATATTGTAGATATTCTCACTGAGCAACATAGTTGGCTACCCATTTATATCCCCCTATTTACCGGTGGTGAACCGGTAAAGACTGGTGATAAACTGGTTGCCACCATTACTCGACAATTGTGTGACAATCAATTTAACCCCGATTATTTGCTTGAAGGGACTCTATATCGTCAGGGGCAACCAGATTTGCCCTTTCGTTACCATAGCTACCATTTTAAATCACATTATCGTGAACATTCTTTCTACCAGAAACTGTTTTCTGACGATACCGTCCCAATCTTACCAAAGCTAAATAGCAAAACGATCAGAGATTATTTGTCTGAGCATTTACCGGAATATATGGTTCCGAGTCAATTTATGCTGTTGGATCACTTGCCGTTGACACCGAACGGTAAAATTGACCGAAAAGCACTGCCAGTACCTGATGCCCTTTTAACCAACAAACATTACCAAACCCCGCGTGATACGGTGGAACTCCAACTGTCACAAATCTGGAAAAATGTGTTAGATAGGCATCCTATCGGCATCACGGATAATTTCTTTGAACTCGGTGGTCATTCCTTGTTAGCCGTTCGCTTGATGGCACAAATAGAACAGCAGTTCAACAAACATCTACCCCTAGCAACCCTTTTCCAAAACGTAACCATAGAAGAACTCGCCAATCAACTTCGCCAGCAAACTGACAGCCAAACTTGGTCATCTTTAGTGGCTATCCAACCAAACGGCACCAAACCACCCTTTTTCTGTGTGCCAGGCGTGGGTGGCAATGTCCTCTATTTCTATGAGTTAGCGCATCATCTGGGACTAGAACAACCTTTTTATGCGCTACAAGCGGTGGGATTGGATGGAAAATCAATGCCATTCACCAGTATTGAAGAGATGGCCACTCATTACCTCAAAGAATTACAGACTGTACAACCGCGGGGGCCTTATTTACTCGGGGGCCATTCTTTTGGGGGGCTGGTGGCTTTTGAAATGTCCCTTCAATTACAAAAACAAGGACATGAAGTTGCTTTTCTCGGGATTTTTGATATGATTGCCCCCCCGTTCACCGCGGTTGGTGTTGAATGGGATGATACTCAATGGTTGAATAAAATTGCTCAGTTTATTGAGCGCGAGTTAGGCCAAAAATTGGAGGTTAATGATGATAGACTCCAATCTCTTGATGCGGACGCACAATTGGATTATCTCAATGAACAATTAAAAAAAGCTCACGTCATCCCAAAGGAAAGCTCCGTCACACAACTGCGCGGTTTAGTCAATGTTTTCAAGGCGAATAGCCAAATATCTTATGCACCCCTTGAAATCACGAAAACGCCGATAACCCTTTTCAAAGCTAAAGAAGCAAGAGGTGATGTCTTTGAGAATGAACCCACTTGTGGCTGGCATCAATTGTCAGAAAGTGGCGTTTCGGTCCAAATCGTGCCCGGCGATCATTTCACCATGATGAAAAAACCAGATGTCCAAGTCCTTGCAGCGCAATTGCAAGAGGCGCTTGAACAAGCGGAGTACAAACTTTAGTTTGTGCTTGGACTCCTCTCAAATTATCTCAAGAATTGAAAAAGCCTTATTATGAAAATACTAAAATATCTGGAAAAATACGATGCGCCAACCAGTCAAATTGTGTTTATGACGGCCTTATCCGGTTTGGCTAATGCGGCTATATTAGCTATCATCAATTCTGCGGCCGAAATGATTTCAAATAATGATGTAGAGGCACACTACATGTTACTTTACATCACTACTTTTGCTTTATATGTTTATACCCAAAGGTTCGCGCTTTCTCAAACGGTGGTTGCGATTGAAAAGTTCATTCGCAAAGTCAGGGTTAGAATTGCCGATAAAATTCGCTCGGCAGAATTGCATTTCATAGAAAATAACGAACGGGGTGAGATGTACACTCGACTCACCCAAGATAGTAACCTCATTTCTCAATCTGGATTGCTTCTGATCACCGCGGCTCAATCTGGGATGGTGCTGGTTTTTAGTTTTCTGTATCTGGCTTGGTTATCTCCCATCAGCTTTTTGATGACCCTCGTATTTATCAGTATTGCTGTATTTATATACTTGTTTTATGAGAAAAATATTTCCAAACAACTCCATCTCGCCACCCAAAAGGAGGCGAAATTTTTCGAGTATTTCAGTCATCTGTTAGACGGTTTTAAAGAACTCAAAATGAACAGTCAAAAAAGTGATGACTTATTTGATCAGATCGATACGCTCTCTCAAGAAACAGAAAAACTTAAGGTCAATGTGGGTTTACAACAAGTCACCACCTTGATGTTTTCTCGGATGTCTTTTTATTTTTTGTTGGGGATTTTGGTTTTTGTTGTACCTTCGTTCCATGCCAGTCATGTCGATGAAATCTACAAAATATCGACAACGATTCTATTCATTATTGGACCAATAAGCATGCTGGTGACCGCTTTACCAACCTTATCCCAAAGCAATGTGGCTTTAGACAACTTAAGTACACTCGAAACCCAACTGGATGGGGTTATCATTGACATTTATTCTCAACAACAACCGATGGGATCTGATTTCAACGAAATTCAGCTTGAGAAAGCGACTTTCTCTTATCCGGATAAGCAGGGTAAGTCTTTGTTTTCTAT